>DAOWOC010000054.1 GCA_030642225.1 Deltaproteobacteria bacterium | reverse complement strand
CAACAGAAAATAATACAGTCTGAGGCAAGGGGGGAAGCCCTCAGAAATATTGGGCTTTTTATTGATGATAATTTGCTGCAAAAGTATTCCCAGGGGAGAATTCCAACAGGATATTCTTTTCTCTCGGCTCTGTTAAACGATCCAAAAAATAATTCGCAAACCATACTTGATCCTTACAGGCCCGAAGGCTCACGGGCTGATTCACCTTATTATAATTTTTATGAGGATATTTTTAAGCCTGGCTGCCCGGCTTATGTCGGGTTATCCGGCCTTGAAACCCCTTATGTTATTGCAATGTTAAAGAGTTTAAATGCAGTTCCTGTTTTGGCGCATCCTAAAAATACACCTGAAAATATTGTCAGGAAACTTATTCCTTCCGGTCTTATGGGGCTTGAGGTTTATTACACAAAACACTCTCAAATAGTCACAGAGAAATGGTTTGAGTTCAGCCAGAGACACAACCTTTTAATGACAGCAGGGTCTGATTTCCATGGTGAAAAGATTAAACCGGATATAAAACTTGGAGAACTGGCAGTACCTGATACGGATAAGATCATTTCCATGCTTAAGCAGGCATCAGCCTCTTTGACATAGACATATCAGATGATTATTATTAATTAAAATTAACTTGTTATTTAAACAATATCCAATTTTGAGATTTATTTGTAATTTGGTGCTTATAATTTAAAATTTGTGTAGAGATGACTGACCGTGCCTCTTTACTGACTGAATAAGGCAGATAATTATGAAAGATATAAAATGTTTTGAGCAGGGTCCGATCAGGCCGCCAAGTGAAGCATACAGTCTTCTTTTAAGGATTACCAGAAACTGTCCGTGGAATAAATGCGAGTTTTGCCATACATATAAGAATACTAAATTTTCCAGACGTCCCCTCAAGGATATCCTTGATGAGATCAATACAATAAGCGAAATCAAAGACAAGATCACAGCCCTGTCCATGGAAAATGGATATAAAGGAGAAGTGCCCTTGCAGTTTATAAGGCAGATATATGCCGGGGATTTTACAGAAGCGGAAAGATCAATAGGTGCGTGGCTTTATGCCAGCGCAAAGAGCGTATTTTTACAGGATGCAAATTCCATTATGCTGCCGAATAATGAACTTGTAGCAATACTCAATCTTATAAGGGAAAAATTCCCAAAGGTGGAAAGAATCACCACTTATGGGAGATCAAAGACAATCGCAAAAAGAAAATCATTTGAGGAATTAAAGGAACTAAAAAAGGCAAGCCTTAACCGTATACATATTGGTTTTGAATCCGGGTCTGATGCTGTTTTAAAATTAATAAACAAGGGGACAAGTGCAAAGGATCACATTGATGCCGGTAAAAAGATAAAGGCAGCATCCATAGAGCTTTCAGAATATTATATGCCCGGTCTTGGAGGGCGCAGGCTGTTAAAAGAGCATGCCCTTGAATCCGCAAGGGTCCTGTCCGAGATAAACCCTGATTTCATAAGACTGCGCACACTTGTTGTTTTACCAATGATGAGCCTTTTTAAAAAAATTGAATCGGGCGAAATGGAACTGGCGAACGAGGTTGAGGTTATAAAAGAGATCCGTATCCTTATTGAAAATCTTAATGAATGCACAGGCAGGATAGTAAGCGATCATATGTTAAACCTTCTCCCTGAACTTGAAGGCCCGCTGACCGATAAACAAAGGCTTCTTGATATATTAGACAGATTCCTTTCCCTTGATGAGCATGTTCAGCAGCATTTTCGTCTTGGAAAAAGGGCTGGGGCATATGAACGGCTTGATGATATGAATGATGCAGAGACATACAAGAAGGTTGAGGCTGCACTTCAAAATGTGCTTTCCACAGGGCCGAATGCGCTTGATAATGCTATATATGAAATAGCAAACAGTTTTATATGAAAAACTGGCATAGATAACCATGTTTTTATTATCATGGGTGTTGCTTTGTTTAAAATTACAAATAATAAATTACAAAACACAAATAATTTGAAATAATCGAAATTCAAATATCCAAACAATATTCTGTATCAAAATTTTAGTTATTGAATATTATATTTTGGAATTTGGCACTTATTTTATATTTTCAATAAAAATATAATTGATATTTAATTTTTAATAAAATACATTTAATATTGATCAAAAATTATGAGAGGATATTAAACGATGATATATTTGGACAACACAGCAAATAACAAACTTGATCCGAGAATATATGAGGCTATGCTGCCTTATATTGCGGAATATTATGGGAATCCTTCCAGTATTCACAGCTTTGGGGAAAAATGCAAGGATGCTATTGAAGAGGCCCGTGATAATATTGCTGAACTTATAAATGTCAAATCTAAGGAGATCATATATACATCATGCGGGACTGAATCCAATAATTTTGCATTAAAAGGGGTGTGTCTTGCCAATAAAAAAAAGGGGAATCATGTAATAATATCCGGTGTTGAACATTTTTCAATCATGCACGCCGCCACTACCCTGGAACGCTGGGGGTTTGAGGTTACGCGCGTGGGCGTTGATGAAGATGGAATGGTTGATCCTCAGGAGATTGCCGAGGCTATTAACGGCGAGACGATCCTTGTCTCAATTATACATGCAAACCATGAGGTAGGAACAATCCAGCCAATAGCAGAAATTTCAAAAATAACACGTGAGAAAAAGGTCCTTTTCCATACAGATGCTATTGCATCGGTCGGCACAATTCCTGTTGATGTCCAGGAATTGGGTGTTGATCTTTTGAGCCTGGCCGGGAATCAGTTTTACGGTCCAAAAGGGGCAGCAGCCCTGTATATCAGAACCGGTGTAAAGATAGAGCCTCTTCTTGATGGCGGGATACAGGAGAGGGGACTCAGGGCCGGGACGGAAAATGTGGCCGGTATATTCGGGATGGGGATTGCAGCAAGGCTTTCAATAGAGGAAATGAAAAAAAGGAATCAGCATATTATAAAATTAAGGGACAGGCTGATTAAAGAACTTCCTCAAAAAATTTCCGATGTACACATACTCGGGCATCTCATAAACAGGCTGCCAGGCAATGTCAGCATTGCCGTGGAATTTATTGAGGGTGAATCCATGCTTTTGTTTCTTGACATGGAAGGCATTGAAATTTCAAGCGGATCAGCATGTATATCAAGATCTTTAAAGGTTTCCCATATCATGACTGCCATGAATGTGGAGACGGCAACGGCCCAGGGGTCTCTTCTCTTCAGCATTGGGAAGGACAACACTATGGAGGACATTGATAAAGTATTAGAAGCTCTGCCCCCAATCG
This sequence comes from Deltaproteobacteria bacterium, assembly GCA_030642225.1. GTDB lineage: Bacteria > Desulfobacterota > DAOWOC01 > DAOWOC01 > DAOWOC01 > DAOWOC01. The sequence continues at coordinate 3,488 of DAOWOC010000054.1, read as the reverse complement.
TTCAAAGGCTTCGTGATATGTCCCCACTTTATAGAAGAGCCCACAAACCGAGTTAAGCCCATGACAACCCATTTTATGGGAGCATCTTTATGTATGCCAGGGGATGGCAGGTCATGTTTTTTTTGCTGTCCCCCTATCCGGCCGCCTGATTATGATCCATTAAAAATCCAGGATAAATTAATTGAAATTTTTGAATATAATACTAAAAATTTAAAACAGAACCTTAGTGCCCCTAAAGAGATTTATGGGGATAATTGCTGGGGGCTTGGTTTTCTTGATAACAACAAAACCATGGTGGGATGTATGTTGCACCCTTTTGTTAATAATGGGGCAGAACTCAGATACCTTACAGGCTATGGCGGCAAGTGCAGAAGGGAGCGTTGCCTTGAAGAGATCAAATTTTCCGGTCTCCGGCAAAATGTAGCGTGTTTTTATCTTGATTTGAGCAAAGGGCTTGATCCGTTTTATTATTCCAGCCGCATATTTAATCCAACATTCGGCATGTTAATGTGGGGTGTGGAATTATTAAATGCCATCGCCCTTCATGAACGTCAGGGCATGATAACAATAAAAAAATTCAAGATAAAATACAGCATGTTCCTTAATGTATTGAATCACCGCATAGATGCTTATCTTGTGGATAGAATCATACTTTTTGCTGGTCTGGAATGGTTTTTGATTAGACCGGTTAATGATTATATAAAATTACGGGAAAAAATTATCAGCAGGATAATGCCTTGTAATTCGCAAATATCAAAAAATCATCCTTATATCCATGAACATCCTGTGAGCATGGAATTGAGCCGTTTTTTTAAATTCGGGCTCAATATATGGCGTGAAAGTTTTGATAAAGTACTTGAACTAAAGGCTGAGGCTGAAAAGATCCTTAAAAACAGTTTGTAAAAATAAACCCCACAATAAAAAGGAGAATATCCATGGAAAAATTAAAGGAATTATTTTATCAATCATACATTGCAGAAGCAAAGGCTGCATTAAGACTTAAAGTATATGCTGATAAGGCTGAAAAAGAAGGTTATACACAAATAGCGAAACTCTTTAAGGCAATAGCCAGTTCCGAGGAGATTCATGGTACACGCAGCTTAAGAGAAATCATGGAGATAAAATCTACTGAAGAAAATCTAAGTGATAGTTTTGAGTCTGAAAAAAATGTGGCCGAGGTAGCATATGATGAGTTTCTTAAAAAAGCGACTCAGGAGGATGACAGCCGGGCAATCAGGATTTTTTCACAGACAAGAGATGTTGAAGACTCTCATGCCAAGCTGTATAAAGAGGCCATGAATCATATGCTTGAGGATCGGGAAACAACTTATTATATTTGTGATTTATGTGGCTTTATATCCGATGGGATACTTCCTGATAAATGTCCTGTATGCGGGGCTAAAAAAGAAAAGTTTAAAAAACTTGAATAAATACAGATAGATGATAATAACATAAAAAACTTGCAAATGGCATCAGGTTCAAAACTTATAAATTTTAATATACCTCAAAGGTGTGCTAATGGATAAAATAAAGAATACAAATGAATAAAAAAATTATTTTTTCCTTAATCATTGGTCTTATAATATCCGGGATTGCGCTTTATTTTGCCTTTAAAAATGTCCCGTTTAATGAATTAACAGATTATTTTACTACCATCCATTATGTCTGGCTTATTCCTTCTGTGATCACGATATTTTTAACATTTATATTAAGGGTTGTGCGCTGGCAGATTATTTTAGGATCATTCAAACAAATTGGTTTCTGGCGGATTTTTCACCCCCTTATGATCGGTTTTATGCTCAACTGCATCCTGCCTGGCAGGATAGGTGAAATTGCAAGGCCCATAATCCTGAAAAAAAGAGAGAACGTACCTTTTCCTTCGGGCCTTGCGACAATTGCAGCGGAACGAGTTTTTGATTTGCTTTTGCTTATATCACTTTTGACCGGAGTACTTGCTTTTGTGAGGATTGATCCCGGGATTGATGTCTCTTTCGGGTCATACCATCTCAACGGACAGACGCTTGAAACTATTGCGGGCAGCATGCTGAAATTTTGTCTTGTCCTTATCGCTGGTATTATTTTTATAAGCATGCATGCATGCCGCAGGTTAATAGAAAAGATTATTATGCGGATACCCGATATTTTTTTCTTTTCAGGTAAATCCTTTAAAGATAAGATCAAAAAATGGATTTCACGCCCGCTTGTAAAAATCATTGAAACTTTTGCCGCTGGCTTCACCCTTATCAGGCATCCTAAACAAATAGGCCTTTGTCTAACATTATCTTTTTTAATCTGGACAATTCAGGCATTTTCCTATTATCTAATGTCCTTTGCATGTCCTGGAATTGAACTTTCTTTTTTTGAATCCTTTGCGATTATGACCATTATCTGTTTTTTTATAGTCCTTCCTTCTGTCCCGGGTTATTGGGGGCTATGGGAAGCCGGAGGAATATTTGCCATGTCGCTTTTCGGAATTTCTTTAAAAGAGGCCGCAGGGTATACTCTTATAAATCATGTGGTCCAGATATTCCCTGTCATTTTTGTGGGGATTATTTCTGCCATGGCAATCAGTTTTAAAATCAGGCAGATTACAGCTAAAAATTAGAATAATTCCTAAAATGGTCCATGGTCATCCTCTTTTGGGAGGTGTGTGTATAGCCATGGCCACCTTTTTATAGTGCCTGTTCTTTTATTGCTCTATTAAAGAATTTAGTTTAAAATAAAAAAATTATATATTACAAAAAAATTTTTAAAACGCTTATTTTATGCCTGATTATAATCACTCATATAGCCATATGGCAGGAACAAGACCGGGACACAAAAGCAATATGCGAAACATGCTGATTGTTTTTTTTGTCACCATCTCAATTATGATTTTTGAGATAATTGGAGGATTGGTTTCAAACAGTCTTGCCTTGTTAAGTGACGCAGGCCATATGTTTACAGATGTATTGGCTATAAGTTTAAGCCTTTTTGCGATTAAATTTGCGATAAAACCATCCACCCCTGAAAAGACCTATGGGTTTTATCGGCTGGAGATACTGGCGGTATTTTTAAACGGTCTTTTGTTATGTTTTATAGCCTTTTATATCTTTTATAAAGCCTTTAACCGTTTTATACATCCCGGAGAGATTAACAGCCTTTACATGCTGGGAGTTGCTTCTATCGGGTTGTTAGCAAATTGTTTTGGGATTTACTATCTTAGCAAAGCTAATTTGAACAATCTCAATATAAAATCAGCTTTTTTTCATATGCTTGGGGATACAATCTCCTCTGTTGGTGTTATAATCGGCGGGATCTGGATATATTATACAAAATTATATGTGGTGGATTCTTTAATCAGTTTTATGATAGGACTTTTGATCTTAAGAGGCGCTTTTTCCCTGCTAAAAGAATCCATAGACATTTTTTTAGAGTCAACACCGAGGCATATTGATCAGAAACAACTTGTTCATGAAATGTGTCAAGTTGATGGGGTTAAAAATGTT
>DAOWOC010000026.1 GCA_030642225.1 Deltaproteobacteria bacterium | reverse complement strand
TACAGGATCAATGCCGTATTTCATACATGCCTTCAATACCCTGCCAGCATCCTCAACAGACATTCCCAGATTTTTAAAACCAAGGATATCATAAATATTAGTTAATAAAACACCTGGCTCTTCAACATCTGTTTCCTTTAAAATTTTAGGATCCTCATCAAGTTTCAAAAAGGTATTAAAAGCAAATGGTGTATTAAAACAAGCGCTGTGACGATGTGTAAGCGGCTCTAACCATCCGGCGATATCTTCCCCTATTTCCGCGCCTATTTCTGCAATCCCTTTTTTTGCGGCAAGCGGACTATTTTTAAATTCATTCAAAAGATCTAAGGCATTTTTTAAAAAAGCGTCTTCGTCATCCATATCAAACATCCCCATGCCGCGCATGGCAATAGCTTTAATCTTTTTCTGCCCGAAAAGACCGCCAAAACCCCATTGATCCCCGGTTGCCCAATAATTAAGATTTACCTGAGCAAGGGATGAACCCTTTTCACCGGCCTCTCCAATAGCAAGAACCTGAATAAGATCTTCCCCAAGGGCCACTCTCATCTTATCCGTTGTCTCCCATACATCCAATCCCCAGTATTCATCAGCCTCACTTACATCTGCAACCTGATCATGGAGCCAGAGGTAAACCGGTTTTTCTGAAACGCCCTTTATAACGACAAAATCAAACCCTGTATATTTTAATTCTATACCACCATAAAGATTAAGAGGAGCATGACAAATCTTCCCTGTCCTCGGACTCTTTGCAGTAATAACACTAAGTGAAGCTCCGGGGACAAGGGTTCCGGTTAAAAGCCCGCTCCCAAGCACGATTGGATCTTCATCCTGATATTTTTTATACAGGGCTAAATTTGCTGCAGCGCCTCCCACATGTTCCTTATAAAACTCATCTTCTATCATCTCTTCAGATATTTCACCTGATGCAAGGTCAATAACAAGAAGGGTTTCACTTGTAAGATTACCCATTATAATTCTCCTTTTTTTTAAATTTTCTCTCAAATATCAATCAAAAAAGACTTATTCCTGATACATGGCTCCCGTAGGACAATACTGTACACATAAAAGATTATCAAACCCGTCACACATGTCACATCCTTCTCTCAGCATTATGGGTTTAGCCGATGCATCAGCTTCAACACCTTCTTCCACTGCCCCGATTCTTTGCACTTCAACACCTTCCGGCCTTCCGAGAACTAAATTTTCTTCTTCTTTTAAAATCAATCCAAAATAATTCTTTTTTTCCCGTGTCCTGTAAGTCATGATACTTGATGTTATCGGAGAAAAAGCTCTATCCCAATGATAACCGCAAGCCAGTTCACACGCACCGCACTCGATACATTTCGATGGTTCGATTTTTAATGCCATAACTAATCTCCTTAATATTAATGTTTTAAGAAATTTTAGATATATTTGTTAACAATAAGTTCGCTAACTTTTAATGCACTATCTGATGCCTGTTCCGTTCCTATACCTCTTCCACCAGCATCGCATCCAACAAGATATAACCCTGATACCGGCATCCTGACATCTGGTTTATTCCTGCCAACCTGATCATAACTCTGTGCTATGCCTATTACCTCGCCGCTGCCGCGTCCGCCCATCATATCTATATAACTCAGATTAGTCCGGTGTTTCCATATAATATGTTTTTCAATGCCGGGAAAAAGCCGGAGCATCTTTTTCTCCATATTATCAAGCACCTTTTCCGCAATATCTGAGGAAGAAAGTGATTCGGGTACAATTGTTCCGATAAGTAAGAGATGTTTTCCCTCAGGCGCAAGATCAGGGTCAGACAATGTCGGGCTTGGTATAAAAAGCGCAGGATCTACAGGGGCAATACCATTTTCCATCTCTTCAAGATTTTTTGAAAAACTTGCGTCCCCTTCATATTGCATAATAATTGGCATATCACTCGGCTGATAATCAAGCGCGTATTTTATTGTAACAGCTCCTGCAGAATCCTTGAGCGACATGGCATGTTTAACATAGTCAGCTGAAAAATTTTCTTCCCCGGCCATGCTTATGGTTCTTTTAATACCTGCATTACTTATAACTATGTCTGCCTCATAAAATTCTCCATCAACCTCAACACCTTTAACCTGTTCATCATCAATTTTTATTAAACTTACCTTTTTCTTATAAAGAATATTTGCGCCTTCTCTCCGGGCTGCCCTTAAAAAAGAGATGGCTATTTCCCTGAATCCTCCTTTGGGATATGCCGAAGAAGCGCCTTTGGCCCATGTTGAAAAACTCCACATAAACTCTCCGGCTGATGCTTCAGATGCCGGGATGACAAACAAAAGCCCGGAAAAAACATCAATAAGTCTATGAAATTCTTCATCTTTAGTATATTTTGAGACAAAGTCCTTTAATGGAATATCATCATACTTTTCTGCTTCTTTTTCATTATTTATACTGACTAATTTTGAAAATGCCCTATATGCGCCAAAAAAATTCCAGGGTTTGACACCACTCAAAAGAGCAAGCCTGGCAAGTGTAACTAAACCTGTAAACTTCAGGGGCAACTTAACAAAACGCTTTCCTTTCATTAATTTTACAAAAGGATCTTTTTCTATAAATTTAAGGTCGGCGTTAACAGCCCTTGCAACCTGTCCATGGGGCCCTTTTGCACCCCGGCCAGTGTAATGTACCCCCATGTCACAGATAAAACCGTCACGTTCATAGCTCGCCCCCTTACCACCGGCAAACTCATTCCTCTCAAGCACTGTCACTGCAAAACCTTTTTGTGCGAGTAATGCAGACAGCGCTGCCCCGCCAATTCCTGCTCCAATTATTACTACCTTTTTTTTATCTGACACAGGACTATCCTTTTATATATAAATCAGGCATCAAATTTATTAAGGCTTTACTTTAATTTAAGCCTTAATAAATCTTTACCTTAACAACTATATATAATCATCTGTGCATGGAATAATATCCGGATGCATAAGATTATTAGGGTCAAACTCTTTTTTGGTCTTTTTTAAGAGATCAAAATAACTCCCTAACATCGGTAGATGTGTTTCACCGTGATCATACATATTTCTCCATAATGGTGCGCCATGCTTTAAATCAAGTTCCACGCCTTTTTTGATCATCTGTGTCGCTCTTTTTACATTCTCAACATTGCCTGGATCCCACCAGAAATCATATTCAAGGGTTCCCATCCTGCCAAACTGGAACGGTCCCTGAATAGCTGTGCCGGCCATTGTGCGTTTACGAGGATAATTGGGGTCTGTTGGCTTCCAGTATTTTTCAAGTAACTGGTCATAGTCCCTTGCTATTGCAGGTATTTTTTCGAGTTTGGGACAACATGCCATCCACTGAAAACTTCCCTTGCCTCCCATAACCCTGCCTAATTCCGTACCTATCCTTGTCCTCATGCCCCTGGCAAACCCCAATTTCTCAACCCCGCCAAAGGCCTCGGCAAACATCTCAAGCAATACTTTATAAAGGCCGCACTCTATGGCAATTTTTTCAACCCTCTCAGCCTTGCATACGATCTCTTCTTCACTATCTCCGGCAACTACTGCAAGCAGTATATGCTCCCCCATGCTCTCGGCAAGATCTTCACGATTTACTTCCGGATCAGGTGATGCATTTGCCATTGTCCCGCCATGGGCCTTATAAACCATCTCACAAATATCCTCACGACAGACCCTGTAAACAAATTCAATAACATTTTCAAAGGCATTATCTTCAGGATCCTCAAGATCAAATACCATCAACTCTTCTATCTTTGGCTCCGGAAATATTTTTATAGTCATTTCAGTGCACATCCCGAATATACCGCTTGCATTTATCAGCATACCGGCAATATCAGGCCCAAGGCCAAAAGGCTGAGGGATTACACCTACATTGGGAATAGCAGATGGCCCGGTTTTAAGTACCTCGCCATCAGGAAGAACCCAAGTCATATTAACTATGGATTCAGGTGTATTACCATGGCGCAGCAAGGTCGCTCCCCCTCCCCTTGCAACATAATTGGCAAGAGTAGAAGCACTCCCCATGGTCAGGGGAAGGCAGGCAGTCAGTTTTCTGCCGCTATCCTCTGCAAAACGCCTGTTAACTTCAGCATATGTCACTGCATTACGTACCCCTGACTGGATTGTTATGGTCATACTCTCTTCATCAACATCAATGACCTTATCCATTCTCTTGAGTAAATCGACCATAATGCCGCCACGCCTCGGGATACACATGCCTCCATGATTAAAACCTGATGACATGGGAACCACAGGTATCACATTCTCATTTGCAATTTTTATTATTTTTTGCACATCTTCAGTCGACCCAGGCAAAACCACAACATTAGGCCAATTACCCGGGGATATGGTAAAATCCCTTGAATATGCCGCAAGTACGGCGGGGTCTTTGCTTACCCATTTGTCACCAATAGCATTTTTAAGCTTTTCAACCACTGCTTCAATATTTTCAGAATTTATTCCTGGATTGCTAACTATATCCATGATTTTTTCTCCTTAAATTACCTCATGGCATCATCAACCAGCTCAAGCAAATCCAGCACTTTCATGCCATCATCTCTCGCTTTAGCGGCCTCACCAAGGTTTATTTCACAAAACGGGCAGCAACTTACAACAACATCAGCATCTGCAAAATCACGCGCTTCATCAAGCCTTTGACCAGCCATAGTAAGAGCCATATCACCATATGCCGTCTTTACACCACCGCCTGATCCACAACACAAGCTGTTTTCTCTTATCCTCTTCATCTCCTTAAACTGCACACCGGGCAATGCCTCAAGCACTTTCCTCGGGGCATCATAGATTGAACTATATCTTCCGATATGACATGGATCATGATAGGTTACCTTAAGATTTAAATCGTTTTTAAATTCTATCTGTCCATCAGCGATCATTCGTTCCAGATATTCAACAACATGCACAACTTCAAAATCAAGCCTGCCGGCATAATTATGTGAAAATGTGCTGTGACATCCGGCACACGCGGTTACCATGGTTTTAATGCCAAGGGAATTGAGTTGTTTAATATTTTCTTCCTTATATGCCTCAAACATCTCAACTGCCCCAATCCTGAAGGCTGTGCTGCCGCAGCATCGTTCCTTTTGACCAAGCATACCGAAATCAATCCCTGCCGAATGCAGTACCTTGGCCGTGGCCAGGGCCGTTAAATTAATTTCAGGTACATATGATGCATTACAACCAGGAAAATATAAAATATCAACCTTCTCTTTGCTTGCATCTTTGATATTAAAATCAAGTTTTCTTGTCCACCTGCTGCGTGTCGAGCGAGGAGCCATCCATGGGTTATCATAATTTAGTATGCTTTGGATAAGATTATGATGTTCTTTTTTTAATCCATATCTCTCTATTGCCCAGGCCTTCAATGCCTGAAACGCATTGGTAGGTTCAAGACCTTTCATCTCATTACATATAAGCTGACAATTTCCGCAACCTGTACACGTAAAAATTGCATTTAAAGTTTCATCTGATAGATCGTCAATATCAATCTCAGGCGGTTCTGCTGTAAGACACCTTATCAATTCCTGTCTTCCAGCCGGATAAAAAAGTTCAAATTTATTCAGAATGCCTGCAGGACAATTATCAACATATTCCTGATCTACAATTGTCTGGGCATCCACCATCCTGCACAATCCGCACCGTACACATTTCCATGCATCATTACGGTATTCCATTAATGGCTTTACATTTCTCGCAAGCTTTGCATTATAATCCATAATTCACTCCCCCTATAATGTCACAGGAATACCTGGATTCAAAATGTTATGAGGATCAAGCATGGTCTTTATCCTTTTTATATGCCTGATATAAGATCCATCCATTTTAGAATAAATACTCTCAGCAAGTTTTCCATGTGGCCTGTCAAAAAAAGCGCCGGCTGAAGCAAGACTGATTCCCAACTCATCAATCTTTGATGATTCAGTATCTTTTGGGAATTCATATTCAAGCCATACACCGCTTCCGTTTGAGATAGAAACAGCCAACATGCCTATATCCTCCAGAGGTAAACCTGATTTTTCAACAATACTGTCAAACTCGGAAACCCTGTTAAAAAGGGAATAAAAACCCAAACGCGAAGATTCCATTGAATACCATGGAACCTCAAACATATCTGTTTTATCATCCAAAAGATGAGTTAAATTATTCGCACCCTTTTCTTCTGCCATATCAATGGCAATCTTTTCCCTTAAATCAACAAGCTTATCCATCCCTTCTATCCCTATGATTGCAATCCAGGGGTTAAGGCCACTATCTTCCACTCCTGTTTTTTCCTTAAAGGCCATTGTATTTAAGACAATCGCCATGGTACAGACCTCCCTTCTGGGAAGGTTTCTGATTAAAGCAGACGCATCTTCAAACTTGTCAAAACCAAAGGCCAGTATCTTCTGTTTTTCAAAGACTGGAAACGTCCATATTGAAGCGCGTGTAATAATCCCGTATATATCATCAGCTCCCCAATACCACTGGGAAAGATTTGCGGCCCCATCTGCCTTATGATCAGCTACCTCTTCAGATAAGGCATGAGAGCCTGATAAATGTATATTGCCATCAGGAAGCACAACCTTCATATTTGAAGCAGCTATTTCATGATATCTCGCTGCCCTCATTGTTATACACCTTGATACATACTGTTCTGCCGGCGATTTTGATGTCGCAACAGCAGGCACAGCAAGATTAATATCATATCTTTTAAGTTCAGTTATTAACTGTTCAAATGTGACCCCACGCTGAACATGAACCATTAAATTTTTGGGGTCTATTCTTTCAATCTTATTCATACGTTTAAAATCAAGTAGAATCCCTGTTTTTAAAGAGGCTACACTTGCCGGAAAATATGTGTCATATGTTGTAAAAACCGGCATTTTTTCATCAATAGCAAGTTTAACTATTTTCTGAACCTCATCAGCTGTTTCAGGGAGGACTACCCGCAATTCAGACTCATCCGTAAGAGGCACCCTGAAATGCCCGGAGATATGGTCATTATCGCTGATAACCGCCTCATATCCGACAATACTGCTTAATCTGTCATCTGTTGTGGACACTGCTCACTCCCTCCTTTATAAATACCTTAAAGAACAAATTCCGATGCCTTCCTGCGAGTTCATCAATCATACTGCCCTTTAATCTTTTTATTTTAAGCAGGGGCGAACCCCCACTTAAAAATAGGTCAAAACTACATTTCATCAATAAACTGTGTAGGTATATCGCCTAAAATCTTCATCATGGCCTGTGATGCCTTAACCTGTTTCAAGAGTTTGGCCATACTGCCTTGTATTTTAAGTTTCCCTTTCATGATTGCCTGCATGCTGTCAAGCTTACGATTACAAATATCCTTCCATGTTGAATATGGACCTGTAATAAAAAAATCAACATCTTTATCATCAGGACTGTCTATAAGGCACTGATCCGATATCTGTCCATGATAAGGATTGGCATAAAAATATAAAGGTTTATCAAGCTTTTCATCCGACTCAATGGCAAAGATTACACTTCCCTCCCATGTTGCAGCTGCCTTTTTATAATCATCACTCTTATTTAAAAGATCAATTAAGGCATGCATCCATTCTTCGCTTGGAAATGTGTACATAATTTTCTCCTTTTTAAAAAATTAATTAAAATTATTATTTAAACCCAAACTAAACCTTCAGGTCTCTTCCTTTGGTTCCTATCCCATAAGTACTCCTGTCAACAACGTCATTAGGGTCCAATGCCCTTTTAATACGTTCCTGCCAAATATGAAAATCATTATACAATGGCCCTAATTCTTCAAGACGTTCCTGAACTGTAGCATTGGCATCACCGACACAGAGGCCGATATCCTGTACCTCAAAACCATCTTTCTCTTCCCGTCTTGTCTCACGCTCCTCAGCTATACACCTTCTTGATTCGTTAACTGACTCCGGATCCGCTGCATCATAATGATATTCAAGTTCCATGTAGATATATGAATTATTATCAAAGGAATTATGATAAGTGGAATCAAGCCCGTCCTTTAATATCCCGCCACGTTCCATGTATTTCCCTTTAAGCTCTTCAGCAGGCAGCCCCTGATGACGTACCACTGAATCTGTTGTCCCCATGTATCCGGCATTGATTACAAAACCGCCGCCATGATGTGCCCAGTGAGTATCATTGCCTATGAGAAAAACAGGAAATTCCTCGCTCAAAAGCTCCTTAAACGGAGACTCATTCATTGCATTAGGGATTGTGCCGCCAACATCTTCCACAATTTCATTAAAGAGTTTGTCCTGAAAGTCAAATTCACGATCAGAATTGGCATAAATCAGGGCAATACAGGGATGATTAAACTCATCTGCAGCAGCGCTGATCATGCCGGCATCATGCCAGTCAAGATAGGTCTGGTTTGAAATTGCTCCTGCAAGGATGGCAAAAAGGTGTTCAGGCCCGCCTACCCTTATAACTGAATACGCGATTTCCGCATCCCCCACTGCATACATGAAATCAGCCAATTTCTCATAATTCGGCAGATCAACCATATAAATTTTTGATCTTTTAAGCGGCTCTTTAACTTTGTATGCCACAAATGTCCCACCGGCTTCGGTTTCAATCCTGGGAGGTCCGGGCCAACTATGAAGCTTAATCGCAATCTTTGTAAAAATACCCATGCCACCAAGAGCGCCTACATGACCACGCATAATCCCTCTCAGGCTCGGTCCCGGGCCATCGCCGGAGAACCATTCATCAGGATCACCAAGTTTGATCAGCTCGCCGTCAGGCAGTATCC
>DAOWOC010000050.1 GCA_030642225.1 Deltaproteobacteria bacterium | reverse complement strand
GGCTATTAAACAAAAACAGCAAAAGCTGCAAAAAGAACTGGAACCATTGAGAAAAAAATGGAGGGTTCTTGAAGGCCTCAGGAAAAAGGCCAACAACGAAAAAATGGTGATGCTGGGGCATGAGCCCCCTCCCCTTGCATAGCTTAACTCAATTGTTCAATTGCCCATGTAAGCTTATGTGCGCCATTAAGACGATCATCCGCTTTTTTAATCAATGGGAGTGAGGCTTTTCTGCCGACCTTACCCAATATCCATCCTGCATCATTCACAAGGACATCTTCTTTATGCTCAAGAACCTTTTCAAGGATTGAAAATGCCCTGTCCGAGCCTATATTACCCAGCACAGCAAGAATTGGGGTCTTGATAACAGCATATTCATCATGCATGAAGATAAAATCATTTATAATTTCCACAATACTATCGCCCATCTTTTCAAGGCTCTTTAAAGACTCTTCAGTAATAAAGGGATTACCAAAAAGAGCTATCTCCATAAAATATTCAACAGATGTCTTAAGATCACAAGCAGAAAGCAACTCAGGAATAAAAAGACTTGCCCAATTAACATCAATGGACAATTCCATAAACTGAGGCAAAGCAGTATCCCCCATCTCCTTTAATTTTTCAACTGCATCTGCAAGCGCATCGCGTCTTTTTTTATATCCTTCCTGCTGCTGCTGAGGAAACAGCTCCATATCATTGGCTTTTTTAAGCTCTTCAACCAACTGGAATGCAAACTCATTATTATCATTATTTTTCATTTCAAGATATTCAGATGATTTAACAGCCATCCATTTCTTTTTAAGCCAGTTATCAGGCTTGTAAAAGAAACAAAAAGCATTGGGATCCACTTTCTGATTCCTGTGGCAGTTATTTTCTATAAAAAAAGACTTCTCCTGAACAGCGACATCAAATCTCTCTTCAGTCAATTTAATAGCTGATTTATAATCCCTCAGCCCCAAATAGGCAAAAAACATAATATCAAAAAAACGATCGTCTGATTTGTATCCGGTAATAGAAGTTGTGGCAACAAAGACAGCTTTTTTATAATCGCCTTCCCTTATCAAGGCAAAAGCCTTTGAAATTATTTCCTGCCTTTCCATCTCAGCCTTATCCTGCTCATTTTTAATAGCTGAATCTTCCCTTGTCTGCTTGATCGCTTTTTCATACTTTGGCAAACAACATTTCTTGTATTTTTTCCCTGACCCACAAGGACATGGAGAATTACGATTTATCTTCTTATCCGGTTGCTGACCTTCTTTTTCCCCCATATTTTCTTTTTTGATTTTACTAAAATCAAGAATCTGCGTATTTTTTTTCTTCATCTAAAATCACCAATTTTTTATTTTTTTATAAAAGCTCTTTTTTTAACCTTACAACATATCCATCGCAATATTTTTTAAGTTCATCTACATACTTATAGATCACATGATACGGAGCAGGATAAATACCCGCCTGATTCATCTTCCCGAACCAATGCATAAGAATATGTTCAGCAACCATTGGTATCATATCAAGCCGCTCTTCAGCCATTGATTCATATTCTACTGCTGTAAGATCAAACGCCTCCTGCGCACATTTCCTTATAAGATCACCGGGGAGTTCCCCTTTTCTATCAACTTCGACAGGTCTTCCCGTTATAAGTGGAATAATTTCTTTATCTTTTTTTTCACTTGGATCCATAGTCTTTATCACCTTATACTATTTGCATTTTTTTTATAAATTTGTCTTATTTAACTAAATATGATTTTCAAGCAAAGTTACTGGCCTTTCACAATAAATTACGTTATCTTATTTAATATTAAAGATGAAAAAATCAAAGTAAATAATATAAATTATGCGAAATAATAAATAAAGCATCTTTATATTTTTTTGATTAAAAAATATTTTGACCTCGCTGAATATTAATTAAAAATGGTGCTAAATAAATGAAAAAATTAACTATATTATGTATATTGCCACTACTGATCATATTTAACGCATGTAACGGCAATAAATCATCAATGCAGGAAGAGTCGGCAGCATATTATAACAGCGCAATCTCATGGTATGATAAAGGAAATATATACAACGCTATTGCTGATTACAACAGGGCTATTAAGATAACCCCCAACGATGCCTCAGCTTATGTTAATCGTGGTGCTGCATGGGCAAAACAAGGGAAAATCAAGCTTGCAATCGCCGACTATGATCGCGCCATAAAAATTGATCGTGATTTTGAAGAGGCATTTTTCAACAGGGGATTGGCCCTACAAAAAACAAAAAAATATCAAAATTCTATTTCAGATTATAAAAAAGTCCTGCAAATAAACCCTCAAAATGCCAAGGCATTAAATAACCTGGCATGGCTGTTAGCAACATGTCCTAATAAAAAATATTGTAATGGGATACAGGCAATTCAGCTTGCAAAAAAAGCAGTTGAACTTGATTTAACACCAAATAACCTTGGCACATTAGCTGCTGCCTATGCTGCAACAGGCAAGTTTAATAATGCTGTTAATATGCAGAAAAAAGCCATCGACCTTCTTTACAAAAAAAACCGAATTGATAAGATAGATCAATACATAAACTGCCTTAATTCATACAAAAAAAATAAACCATGGATTGATAATAATTAAAATAGATTGATAGTAATTAAAATGGATTGATAATAATTAAAAAGGAGTTTTAAAATGCCTGTTTACTCATTTGAAGGAAGAAAACCAGTAATATCCAAAACAGCCTATATTGCTCCATCAGCTCAAATTATTGGTGATGTTATAATAGGTAAATATTGTTATGTCGGACACGGCGCAATTCTGCGTGGTGATTATGGGACTATTATCGTCGGCGACGGTTCGGCCATTGAAGAAGCGGTTATGATACATGCAAGGCCGGATGATAAAACAGATATCGGAGAAAATGTAACAGTAGGTCATAGGGCGATGATTCATAATGCAACAATAAAAGATAATGCAATTATCGGGATGAGCGCAACAGTCAGCGACTATTCTGTTGTTGGCGAGTGGGCAATAATAGGCGAAATGGGGCTTGTAAAAAACAGCCAGAAAATCCCTGACAACAAGATAGCCATCGGGGTTCCGGCAAAGGTTATAGGCGATGTTAAAGAAGATCATAAAATCATGTGGGGCTTTGCCAAGAAGCTTTATAATGATCTTGCAAAACGTTACCCTGAAGGTCAAAAAGAGATTTCTTTAGAAAGTGTCCTGACAGATTGATAATAATCCGACAAAAACCAATAAATAAGCGAAACAACTCTTTTTTAAAAAATTGTTCCGCTTATTTTATTGATAAAAATGACCTTAGTAAGCGCTGTTATTGTCAGCTGACTACCCAGACAACATGTTCACGTGCCATATGAATAATCTTATTACTTACCCTGCCAATAAAAAATTCCTTAACCCTTGACAACCCCCTTCTTCCGACAACAATTGACCCGCACCCTTCTTCTCCGGCTTCTTTAATAATCTCCACAGCCCTGCTTTGAGCGCCGCTAATGATCCTTGAGCTGACAGCATCCGGTTTAAACCCGACATTCACAAGGTGCTCTTTAGCCTTATCAAAAAAAACATTCATTTTTTCTTTTACTTTGTCAATATCTTCATTAATGGAAAAAAATCTTTCATAACCAAGCCCGTGCGTGGCAGACGCCCTGACCACATGAACAAGACTTGCGCTAATATCTTTTCCACCGATAAAATCGCCAACATATTTAACCGCAGACATTGAATTCTCCGAGCCATCCAGAGCAAACAAAAATTTCATTGGATCTTTGCTCTTCTCTCCAACTACAATTAATGTGGCAAAATTAAGTTTTTCTAAAAGTTTGATTGCAACACTTCCCAGCACAATATCCTTTAAATTACTAAGCCCTTTCCTCCCGACAAGCACAGCTATATAATCTTTTTTAGCCTCTTTAATAATATCCCTTGCAATCCCTTTTTCCCTGTCATGTATCTTAACTTTTATAGAACTATCCGGGATGCCACCCTTTATCAACAATTTAACCGCCTTATCCATATATTCTTTCATTACCTTTTTTTGCTGTCTTTCCCACGCCTTAACCTCATGAATCTTTTTGGCATACCCCGGCTGCATTTCAATATCCCAGTAAGTATCCGGTATACTGCTGCTTACATTATAAAGTACCATCTTCATATTTTTAAAAGGTACAAATTGACCTGCATACCTTACCATTTCAAGGGCATTATCTGAACCGTCGACTGCCAGCAATATTTTTTCATAACCTTGCATAATTAAACCTCCTTAATAAAAATTTATAAGTCATATAATTAATCTGCAATCTTTTCAAAGCAATAGTTATTCCAGAATAGATACAACCCTTGTATCTTTAATACGTTGAAAATATTATACAAATTATCAAAAAAAGTTTCAGCCTGTTTAAAAACAGTTTTAATTAATGCTGTTTTTTTTACAATTTGTAAAGAAAAAATCAAAAATTATCTTTATACCGTTTTGAAAACTCTTCCATGGTAAACTCATGTTCCTGTGTCCCATATTTTTCCACGGCATAACTCGCACATGTAGAACCTAAAGAGCTGCATCTTCAATATCTTTTCCTGCCACAAGCCCCTTTATAAGCCCGGCTCTGAACGCATCACCGGCCCCTGTCGGATCAGCAACATGGGATACCTTTGATGCCGGAATCTTGATTTCATTATTCTGCCTTTTAATAACAGCGCCGTCTTCACCCATGGTAGTTATAATTGAACCGGTTTTATCAAGTATCTCAGAGATATCCCATTTGGTCTGTTTTCTTATCATCTCCAATTCATAATCATTTGAAATTAATATCATTGAACCATTTATCATTACAGCTAATTCATCACCCGTGAAAGATGTTATTGACTGGCCAGGATCAAAGATATAAGGAATTTTACGTTCCTTATAAATGCTACTATATTCAAGCATATCATCCAAATTGCCCGGTGCAACAATAGCAAGTGTTTCCAAGGAATTCAGTCCGTTAAAATCATAATGGGAAGGATATTTCATGGCACCGGGATTAAAACCGGTGATCTGATTATCGGCCTTATCAGTCGTAATATATGCCCCTGAAGTAAATTCATCTGCTATGTTTCTTATACCCTTCAAAGAAAGACACAATTTTTTGAGCCTTTTTTCATAATTTTCAAAATCTTTGCCCGAAGTAGCAAGTATAACAGGTTTTTCTCCAAGCAAAGAAAGGCTGTAGGCTATATTCCCTGCTGTTCCTCCAAATTTTTCAATAAGACCGTTTACCATAAAACAAACGTTCAAAACATGTATTTTATCAGGCATAATATGATCGGAAAATTTTCCCGGGAAATCCATAATCCTGTCATAAGCAAGCGATCCTGATACCAGTATTTGCATATTCTTACTCCCTGTAAAATTTATTTTTATTTCACAACCTTATAACAACTAAAAACAGCTTTAAAAAGCCTTATTTTAAAAACAATATTCATCTGCTGATACAAAAACCACGATAATATATTAAATACCATGGTATTATTATATTGCTACTATCTTAATTAAATTATTAAAATTTAATAACTTTTCACGATTTGATTAATATTAATATATATTAATATCTCAACATATAAAAATAATCAGGGGGATAGATATTGCTAATAAAAAATGAATATCAGGATATATTAGTGATGGCAAAAGGCTTTTGCGCAAGCAGGCTTATTTTAACCGCAGCAGAGCTTGAAATTTTTACAAAATTACCTGCCACTGCCAAAGAGATTATACTTGAGAACCCATGGGATTTAAATGCGCTAATTATTCTGCTTGATGCGCTTACAGCCATACAATTAATTGAAAAAAAAGATGATGTCTATAATGTCCCCAAAGGCCTTGCAAAGGCGCTAAGTGCTGAGGCCGAAGAATCTATAATCCCAATGATCGAGCACTTAAACAGCATGTGGCATAATTGGTCATCCCTGTCAGATATCATAAAAAATAACAGGGGCAACGGCCATAAGGTATTAAAGGATGAAAAGTCATTACAATCATTTATAATGGCAATGCATGTTATTGAAAGAGATGTTGCGGATAATCTGACAACAAAGCTCGATCCTTCATGGGCAAAAAATATACTGGATGTTGGTGGGGCATCAGGGACATACACTATTGCTTTTTTAAATGCCATAAAAGGGGCCAGGGCTACACTTTTTGACCTTTCACCTGTGATTTCCCTTGCATGTAAAAAATTAAAGGGAAGCGAACTTTTAAAAAGAATAACCTTTAAATCAGGGGATTTTTATAAGGATACACTCCCTGCAGGACATGACCTTGTATGGCTTTCAGCCATAATACATCAAAATAACAGGAAACAGAACAGGATGCTTTTTAAAAAATGTTTTAATGCCCTTATTCATAAAGGAAAAATATGGATAAGGGATCATATTATGGATAAAACAAGGACAAAACCTCCGGGCGGGGCAATATTTGCTGTTAATATGCTTGTAATGACTCCTCATGGAGGGACTTATACCCTTGACGAGGTCAGTGAAGATTTAATTTATGCGGGATTCATTAATCCTGAAATAATTCATAAAGATAATGAGATGGATTGTATAGTTGAAGCTGTAAAACCATAGTATGGACGAAAAGAATTTCACCCCTATTTATTCAGAATCAACAATATCTTTTATCTTATCACAAACACTTTGAGGCATGTTAATAAATTGACATCCGGCCATAATTTCCTTTAAAAAAGGATGGTCAATAATCCATCTGATCTCCATATCAATCTTTTTTTCAAGTAATATGGGAAAGCTCCCTTTAAACCCTTGTAATATAAGGATATCACCCTGAAAAATATTGCTCCCACATCCGGCAAGTTCTGTCAAAGTAAAAAAAGCAAGTTTTCGCCGTCTATTTCCTAAAAGCATCTGACGTCAGCCGAGCGGGGGTCGTCGGTGGCTGCGGGGCCGTTGCTGAGGGTCCCGGCCATCGCCGCACCCCTGCATTTTCTCATCGGGTCGT
>DAOWOC010000150.1 GCA_030642225.1 Deltaproteobacteria bacterium | reverse complement strand
GTGTTAAATTACCAGTAGTCTTAGTTTCAAGGATCATAAGCAGATCTATGGTCTGCTTGGCAAGGGCAAGATCCTTTTGAACGGTTTTATCAACAGGATTATCAAGCTGCCCCAAATGAACAAGTGCTGAAGAGACCAATGACATGATAAAACTTGAAAAATTCACTTCAGGCAATGATTGCTCCTCTACACCTTTTGATTTTTTTTCATGAGATTCGGATCTTTTATCTTTCTGGTCTGTCATTATTAAATTTCCTTAAATTGCACTATAATTCAACCCTTTTAACCTTTTGCACATTTTCAAGGGCATCAATCTCCCTGCAAACACTCTCGGATACGAGTACATCAATATTTGCCAATATAATATTCATGCCGCTTCCCGGGACATGGCCAAGAACCATATTTGAAATGTTAATTGAATTTTTGCCCAGTATTGAGCCGATTGCACCAACAGTTCCGGGTTTATCAAAATTGTCTATTAAAAGAAGATTACCTTCCGGTATTGCCTCAATCTTATATTCATTTATCTGTACCAGACGAGGCCGGGTCTTTCCAATAATAGTGCCTCCTACCATATTGGTTTCTTTGGAAGTCTTTAATCTAATATTAATTAATGATTGATAATCATCAGATATCTCGCTGCGTGATTTTTTAACCTTTATGCCTCTGTCTTTTGCGAGGTGTATAGCATTAATAAAATTAACATCATCTTTCATTGCAGGAGTAAGTAAACCCTTTAACATTGCAATAGTTATTGGTTCAGTATCAAAATCTGAGACCTCGCCGACAAACTCAATCTCAACCTCTTCAAGACCACCCTCTGTAATCTGAGCAATGAGAGAACCAAGTTTTTCCGCAAGGGTTATAAAGGGCTTAAGTTTAATCAATAAATCACCACTCAATGAGGGTACATTTACAGCATTTGTAATGGTCCCGTTCTTTAAATAATCCACTATCTGTTCAACAACAGACAAGGCTACATTATCCTGTGCCTCTGTTGTAGATGCGCCAAGATGTGGTGTGCAGATAACCTGGGGCAGGCTGACAAGCGGATTGTCTTTTGGCGGTTCAACCTCAAAAACATCAAGGGCAGCGCCTGCAAGGTGACCTGATTCAATAACATCCGTGAGATCTTTTTCCACCACAATGCCGCCACGCGCACAATTGATAAGGAAAGCCCCCTTTTTCATCTTGAGCATTATTTCCTTATTAATCAGGCCGAGAGTATCCTTACTCCTCGGGACATGCACTGAAATATAATCCGACCTTTTAAGTAAATCATCAAAACTGACCAGTTCCACCCCTGCTTTACTGACATTGTCAGGAGAGATAAAAGGATCATACGCTATGACATTCATCTTCAAGCCTTTTGCGCGATCAGCAACAATGCCGCCTATCCTTCCGATCCCTATTATCCCAAGGGTTTTATTAAAAACCTCCCTGCCTTTAAGAGTTTTTTTCTCCCATTTTCCTGCCTTTAAAGAAGCAGTAGCCTGTGGAATATTTCTTGAAAGCGCCATCATCATGGATACGGCATGCTCGGCTGTTGTAATTACATTGCCGTCAGGTGTATTCATTACAACAATACCTTTTTTACTGGCTTCCGGGATATCTACATTATCAAGCCCTATCCCTGCCCTTCCAACAACCTTTAAATTATCAGCCGCTTCAATAATCTCTTTGGTAACCTTGGTCGCACTTCTTATAACAAGACCATGATACTTACCTATGCAATTTTTAAGATCATCAGGGGATAAAGAGGTGTTTACATCAACATCAAATTCAGAAAATTTTTTAAATATTTCAATACCTTTATCAGATAAATTATCACTGACAAGAATCTTCCAACTCATAAATAATTGCCTCCGAATAAATTTTTTAATATATTTTTCTTATCATCAGGTTGTTAACTTGTCAAAAGCTTTAGATTTTTCTACAAAATTTATTGACATATTTATTCATTAAACACTAAATTCTTAGATATAAATTAAATCTTAAAAAATTTTTCTTTTTTAAGGATATAAAAACAATGATTCATGCAGCCAATATAATCATCAAGGGAAGGGTACAGGGAGTTTTTTTCAGAGCATATACAAGAGATGAAGCAAAAAGGCTGAATTTAAAAGGATGGGTAAAAAATCTGACTGATGGAAGCGTTGAAGCACTCTTTACAGGAGATAAAGGATCAATTAATCAAATGATTCATTGGTGCCATCAAGGATCACCAAATTCATGCGTTTCAGATGTCACTGTCATATGGCTCGATAAATGTATGGATACAAACGACTTTTCAATACAATATTGATATGGAATAGCTGCCTTATGCGGTGCATTTGGAAACGGTAATGCAACCCTTTGGGAAAAAGTCTAAAATAATTTTATTGATTATATCAGGGGTGGAGCCACCCCCTGTATAATTTTCATTAAAAACCAATCACAAAACTGCCATCTTTAACCAAGTGAATATAATTTATTTAATAATTCAACCCTTTTCTCTTTCATCAGCTTCTGCAAATGGCTCTCAACCATTGGGGCGCCGGGGAAAAACTGTATAAGCGGGAATTCAAACAAGGCCTCATTCAACTCATGAAATGTCTTTGGCCCTGACTTAAGGGCATTTAGAATAATCTCATCTCTTTCATTAATAACTGCCTGTGTCTCCCGGATAATCTTTTTAGAATCTTTTATAACACCCCCATGGGATGGCAATATTATATCAATATCAAGAGCGTCCACCTTTTGCAGACTGTCAAGATAACCCATTGCACCGCCGGACGAAGGCGCATACCATGCCACAATCTCTCCGATTATATCTCCTGCAAGAAGCACCTTTTTATCAGCATCATAAAGGGATATATGGCCGGGAGCATGACCGGGAGTATGTATAACCTCAAAAACATACCTGCCTATATTAATTATATCCTTTTGTTTTACAGTTTTGCTGACATCCACGCTGCACATGGGGCAATTAACCATTTCAAAATAACCAAGAAGATCAAAACCATGGCCCTCATCATTTCCCTT
Organism: Deltaproteobacteria bacterium; assembly: GCA_030642225.1. Taxonomy (GTDB): domain Bacteria; phylum Desulfobacterota; class DAOWOC01; order DAOWOC01; family DAOWOC01; genus DAOWOC01. Next base: position 1,218 of record DAOWOC010000150.1, on the reverse strand, counting down.
TTCCCTGTTTTTTTCATTACATAAGGGGATATCAAAAGAAAAATGCAGGTCATTGGGTTTATTAGCATAAGGGACATCAATCTCATGAAGAATTATCTGTTTTGGATTAAGATAAGATGAAAGCGCTTCCATTCCGCCGATATGATCAGGATGCGCATGCGAAAGCACTATTTTTTCAACCGGCAGTTTATCCCATCCAAGGGATTTCAAGGCGTTTAAAATCCTTTCAACAGAGGAATCACAACCGCACCCCGTATCAAAAAGACTAATACCATCATCATCCTTAATAAAATATACATTTGCAGGTTCAGGCCATCTCACTGATGGGGGCCTAATCATCTTAAAATCATTATCTATGGAAACAATTTCATTTGAATTATTCATCACTATTTCTTTCTAATATATTTTTAATTATTATTGCATCTTTCTTTAAAAAAAACAGACGCATTTTCACTCGACAGGCTGTTACAGAACTAAATTTTCAAAAAGGAACTGAAAGAACCGGGGTCACATCTTGATTTTCACACTTATTTTTTTATAAAGTAAACGCAATGATTTATCCGTATTTTTTAGTCTTTCTCTTACAAGTCTTACTCGTTGACTATATGATACAAAGCTCCAGGGAATTTTATTCTCCATCACTTTACCATAAGACCAAAATATTAAGAATCATATATCATGTCAAGCTATAATATAATGTGGCTCTTAACAATTTACAGCTAATTTTACAGGGGCCCATGTGCCAAGCAGGCATTTTTAATAAGCGTAAAGGAAGCTCTGGCTCCCAGAAACGCCGGTTAAATCGATAACTAAACTCATTCAGGTATTCCTGAAGATATTGAGATGAAACACCATGAAAAGTACCATTCAAAAATTTTTTAATGTTGCCAATTACAATATGAGCCATAGGCAACCATTTTCCTGCTTCTTCCGGTGGCGTTACCTTCCTCTAAAAAATTATCCTATTGAACCTCTGTCAAAGGTCTCATAACATCAGGATCATCCATGGGAAACAGGCCCCAAAACATTCTAACAACCTTCAAATGCTCAATAGTTACCATAATTGCAAGCGACAAATCATCATCCCAATCCATGGTAAATTCAAACTCATCAAAATCTTCAGGCGGATCAGGCTGATAACGACATAAAATACCATAAGAATTAAGCTTTTCTTTGTTTTTAATATTTTTTAATACTATTTTCCTGCCTATATATTTT
>DAOWOC010000200.1 GCA_030642225.1 Deltaproteobacteria bacterium | reverse complement strand
TAAGGGCATCGGAAATATTCGTATATGGATCATAAAGCAGGGATGCAACATCATACTGTGGAGGGCCAAGACGCGCTGCCTGAAAATCAATAATATAAAGGGATTCATCTTTTATCATAATATTTTTTGATTGAAAATCCCTGTGCATAAAATATCTGTTTTTTGCCTGACCGGCTTTTTGGCTTATGTATTTGAATGAATCACAAATATCCTCCCATTTATATTGAATATTTACAAAACCCTTAACAAAGGAATCATAAAAATATCGCGCCTCCCTTTCCATTCGTACATATTCATTATAATACCCTGTTTCATAGCACCATGATGTCTGGAATCCAACAGTTGCCTTTTGCTGTAATTCGATAAGTGTTAAAAACGCTTTTTTCATAACATCCTGCTGAATTTTATCACTGCTATGGAATGTATTAAAAAGGCTTATATCACCGAGGTCTTGCATAAGGATAAAACGGGCTGAATCATCCCACACAAAAAAACGGGGCACAGGAAGACCGCATTTTAAAAGATGCTTTCCAATCTTAAAACAACTTTCATTTTCATTAATAAGGCTGCCTTTTTTAGGCTCATGACCATCCATCAGGATAAAATTACCGGTTTCCCCTAAAACCCGGTAAAATCTTCGATCAGAGCCATCGCCTGATAAGAGTACCGGTTCGCAGGCCAATCCTGTATTTTCTTTAATAAATTTAAGTGCCTTATCCATTGTCTGTAAGGGGGATAAATATCCTGTTTAATGGGGTTACAATACATGATTCAAGTATTTCATCAGGCTCAACCATGCCTCCATCCCAGACAATACAATCTGTCAGCGAGGCATTATTGCCTATCACAGCACCACTTCCGACAGCCACACTGCCCTTTAATTGTACACCCTGATGTATGATTGCATCATCAGCAATCAGGGGGTTACATATTTGCCCAAACTGTGGGATTGTAATATTTTGTTTTAGCAAATCAAGCTGCGCCTTCAGATAAATCTCCAATGAGCCTATATCATACCAGAGGCTTCCCTTTGCCATAATACCTTTTATTTTAAAACCATCATTTATCAGAGAATTATAAAAATCAATAATATGAAACGGCCGGGCAGGCATCTTTTCAAGAATCTCCCCTGCAATATAATGTATACCGGTAAAGGCCATATGACCATTTTTAAAACCTTTTATATTCATCTCATCATCAACGCTTACCCCTCTGATATAAGGATGGCGATGCAAAAGCATTGTAACATGGTTGGCCTGCCTCAGGTGTTCATAATACGGGGCGATAAGATCATAATCAGTCAATATATCACTATTTATTATAACAGCAGCCTCCTGCCCCGCCCAAAAATCCCTGACAGCCGATATCCCGCCGCCTGTACCGAGTATCTTTGGTTCATAAGAAATGCTGATTCCCATGGGCACAGATATGGATTCGATAAACTCTCTTATCTCCGATGCCATGTAATGGGTATTAACAACGATTGACCTTATGCCTATTGATGACAAATTAGCAAAATGGAGGGAAAGTATGGGCACAAGACATATGGGCATCAGCGGTTTTGGGATTTCAAGGGTAAGGGGGCGAAGTCTGCTGCCCATACCGGCTGACAGGATCATTGCTTTTTGGGGAGATTTTAACACCTGTTTTGTAAACATAATAATTATTTTTATAAAATTTGAATTTAGTATCTTATAAACGGTATGATATTAAGGATTAAATTACAATTAATTTGAATAAAGATAGATCAAAATCTTTAATTATTCAATAACCAGGGATATTATGAAAACAAAGATCGGAAAACTTTTTATGGTTGGGGTGCCGGGTGAAACCCTTGATAAAGAAACTATTGATTTTTTAAAGTTCTTCGGGCCTTCCGGTGTTATCCTGTTTGGCAGAAATTGCGTTTCCCCGCAACAACTTAAATCCCTGACCAAAAAACTGACGTCAATATTATCTAATGACGGTCTTCCGCCAATTATTGCCATTGATGAGGAAGGCGGAACAGTAAGCCGCCTTAAGCCTCCTTTTACACAATTTAAAGGATTTTCCGAATTAATCGCCACTGCGTTGCCGCTGAAAACCATTAAATATTATAGTGAAGAGCTTGCTGCACAGCTTGCCGACATGGGTATAAACCTGAACCTTTCCCCTGTCCTTGATGTCAATACCAGGGGAGTTGATGGGATGATGGCCAAAAGATCATTGGGTTCTGCCCCTTTAAACGTCTCTGCATGCGGCGTTGAAATAATTAAAGCCTACAGAGAAAAAGGTGTGTTGGCATGTGCCAAACATTTCCCGGGTCTTGGTGATACGGTTGTTGACTCGCACAAAATCCGTCCAGGGGTCTTCAGAAGCAGACAATGGCTTTTTTTAAATTCCATACCACCATTTACCGCTGCCATCCATGAACGTACTGCTGCCATTATGACGAGCCATGCACTCTTTGCTGCTCTTGATCCAGCCAATCCAGCCACAACCTCTATGCACATTCTCTATGATATTTTACGCGTACAGATGGCATTTGAAGGTGTTATTATAACTGATGATCTTGAAATGGGTGGCATACTTGAGGATCATAATACTGAAAAAGCCGCGTTAAATGCCTTTGCCGCCGGTGCGGACATGCTCCTTATCTGTCACGACCGTGATAAAATGAAAAAAGCCGCCAGCCTGCTTGAATCAGAAATTAAAACATCAGGAGAATTATACAAAAGATATCTAAAATCACTTAAACGGATAAATTATATGCGCTCACTTGCTGAACCAAGCAGCCTAAATTAGAGAAGGCATCAAACTTAAAGTTGGATATTGATGCTGATCATATGCGGGTACATATTCGTGACGCCAAAGGCAATAAAAACAGATTTGTGCCACTTCCCAAAAACACCCTGCTTATCCAACAAACGGTTCAGATTGTAGTTCGCTACACTCACACAATTTAACCTTGTATGGTTAAATGCTGTTTTTGATTCTTCCTATTTCCTTCTCAACTGGTTCGGAAAGGTTTAATGTTTTTTCTTCCAAACGTTGTAAGCCACTCGAATATGAATAGGGGCATGAAGGGTCCATGCTTCGTGGAATATTTAATTTCTTGAGACTTGCCGGAACGAGTTCCTTAGCTGCGCGTTCTGTTAAACGTTTTCTGGATTGATTTTCTCCTGTGAGTTTTGCTCTCATTTTGGCATATGACAAGATACTAACGGGAGAGTCTTTGCGACCACCGAACACACTAAATACAAAATTGGTCTCTCCTGAAAAAATATCCAACTCTGTTATTCCCACCACCATTGTATTTGGATCTTTTGAAAAATAAGGGGTTATTGCTTGGGAGAGCCAATCCATTATAGGACCTGCATCCCATTGATACCCTGCCTCGTCCATTTCTTTAAAAATCTGATTCATGAATGTGACAGCCTGGGGGCCTTCATCTTTTGCTTTATTCATTATTTCATCTTTCAGTTTTGATAACGGCCAATCACTAAAATTAGATTTTGTTTTCCAGATATTTGAGGCAATTTTTTCAAGATATGGTCTAT
>DAOWOC010000027.1 GCA_030642225.1 Deltaproteobacteria bacterium | reverse complement strand
TGCCTATATTGGTGATGTCCAAGATAAATTAAAAATTGAGGCCTTTGATAATATTTTTGATGTGGCTATGCACATTAATCAGGGAATAAATCCGCATTCATGTGGAAAAATCTGTTACAGGAATGCATTGATCAATAATATCGCCGGCAAAAAGGCTATTGCAGCAGCAGATTTTGAATCAGCCAACAGATATTTTAAAGCAGCTTTTGAATTTTTACCTGAAAACTTATGGGATGATGATCATGCCTTGACATACTCTATTATGAAAAATTTAGCATTAAATGAAATTACACTGGGTAATCAGCAAAGCGCTAAAAAAATTTTCAAGGAAATTCTGGCTAATTTAAAGGATAAATTTGATTATGCTGAAATTATGATTGAAGAATCCATGCTTTTTTCATCCATTGGTGAATTTAAAAAATCTATTTTATATGGCACAAAAGCCCTTTCAACCCTTAGCATTATTGTTTATGAAGACATTGAAGAGATAAAAAAGCAAATAAATGATCTGATTGAAAAAATATTTGCAAATAATATTGCCGATAATCTTTTAAGTGATTTGGAAGACAGAAAAAAAATATTAATATTACGTTGTTATAACCAGCTTTTACCTTCTTTCTACGGGCTCGGACGTGTTGAAGAATTTTTTTTAACAGGATTGTCAGCGTATTATTATTTTAATAATATACCGGAGCGCTATCAGTATCTTCTTGTTTATCCTTTAAGCGTCTGCGCTATATTTTTCAGAATCATAGGCGCTCATAAATTTGCTTATGAATCAGAAAAAACAGCCCTTGATTTATGCTGTAAATTTCCGGTTTCATCCGAAACATCAAGGGGCGCTATTGCTATGCTTTGGAGTGTATTTCACTGGACGCATCCAACCTCTTATATCAAAGAAATTGCAGAAAAAAATATTAAAAATTCCATAGATTGCGGGGATATGTTTTATACGTCCCTTGCCAGGGTTGTTCTTGTCTGGGTTTATTTTATAGAGGGCAGGGATTTTTCTTTTTTGGAAAAATTTGTTAATGATGCCGGTGATAAGGCGAAAGCATACAATATTAATGCATGTTATTCAGGGGCTATCTGTCATAATGCAGGCGCTGTACAACCAATGCTGGATTGTTCGTTTGTGCCTGACATCAAAGAACTCCTTGATGAATTGGGGCAAACCGGCGATTTTACTGTCATTGCTAATTATTATGTGCCTTATGCCTTAAATCTTTATTATCTTGATGAACAGGTATTATGTTATAATATTCTGCTTGATGGCAAAAAATTCCTTTCCGGTGTGGCAAGCACTATACTGGAATGGTTGTGGCATGTGGTTTATGTTTTAAATGGATTTAAACGCTTATCAGCTGAATCAGTACCAACTGAAAAAGAAGAGATTTTAAATACGCTCGGGCCTGTTATTAAAAATATAGAATCATGGGCAGATTCAGGACCATTGTTAAGACCTTATCTTGCATTTATACGAGCAGAGAAGGCCGGACTTTTAACCGGATTCAGTGAGGCCCGCAGACTTTATCTTGATGCAATTGATCTTGCATTTGAGCAAGAATATGTTCTGCTTAATGCACATATTCATGAAGCGCTTGCTTCTTTTTTAATAGAGCATGAAAACAGGCAGGCAACATACCATATACACGAAGCTGCGGAACTTTATACTAAATCCGGAGCTCATGCCAAGCTTGTTTTAATAAAGAAAAAATATCCTCAGTTTTTCCTGCTTAAGGTTGAGCCAGGGGGTAAAATCTTAGAACAACAGCCTGACATTACATATGTAATGAAGGCTGCTCAAACTATCTCCCGTGAGCTTGATTCTGAAAAACTTTTACATGTTATTATAAAGATGGTTATGGAAGGGACAGGAGCGCGAAAAGGTTGTTTTTTGACCGGTACTCCTGATAATATTATTATACGCGTAAGGGGCTTCAAAGACAAGATGTTTGAGATTATGGTGAATGATGAGCCTTTATCAGCAGTGAGCGGTCTCAGCCAGTCAGTCATACGTTATGTAATGCGCACAAAAGAGATACTGATATTGGATAATGCAATAGAAGAAGGTCCTTTTATGGCTGACAATGAAGTGCAGGCATTAAAAATCCGTTCTGTGCTATGTCAGCCGATATTAAAAGGGGATATTCTGCTTGGTGTTTTATATCTTCAGAATAATATTATGAAATTTGCATTTACGCCTCAGGATATAGAAACAGTTAAGGCGCTTGCTGCCCACGCTGGCATAGCAATTGAAAATTCAAGGCTTGTTCAGGAGATGCAAGGCGTGGAAAGGGCTTTGCGTGAAAGTGAGGAGCTTTATAAGACACTTATGGAAAACGTGGATCTTGGAATTGTCCTTATTGACCCGCATTTTAATGTTTTAATGCTAAATAAAAAACAGGCTGATTTTTATAATCTATGCAGAGAAGAGGCTATAGGCGAGAAGTGTTTTAATCTATTTGAAAAGGAAAAAAATATTTGCTCACATTGTCCTGTTGCAATGGCCATGGAGAACAGCCGGACAGAGATTATGGAATTAGAGATACAAAAAAATAACAAAGATAAAGTTAATATCAGGCTTATGGCCTTTCCTATTCAGACAGATAATGGAAAAATAAAAGGGGTTATATCTATTATGGAAGATATAACCGCACAAAAGAATGCTGAAAAAGAGAAAAAAAATCTTGAAAAACAGCTTATTCATGCTCAAAAGATGGAGGCAGTCGGGACCCTTGCAGGTGGGATAGCCCATGATTTTAATAACCTGCTTATGGGTATTCAGGGTAATGCATCACTGCTTCTTTTAAAAATGAAGTTTAGTGATCCGTCTTACAGTAAATTGAAGAATATTGAAGAGTGTGTCCAGAGCGGTTCGGAATTGACGAGACAACTTTTGGGGTTTGCCCGGGGTGGGAAATATAATATTAAAGCCATTGATATTAATGAACTTGTAAACAGGACTTCCAGGATGTTTGGAAGGACTGAAAAAGAGATTAATATTAATAAAAAATTAAAAAAGGGCTTATGGTTAGTGAATGTTGATCAGGGGCAGATTGAACAGGTACTTATGAATCTTTATGTAAATGCATGGCAGGCCATGGCTGATGGGGGTGAACTTTATATAAAAACAAAAAATATTGAGTTTGGTAAAAGTAAAGCTGAATTGTTAAATTTTAAATCCGGAAAATATATTGAATTATCTGTTAGAGATACCGGTATTGGCATGGACGAAGCAACCCGGCAGAAGATTTTTGATCCGTTTTTTACTACAAAAGATATGAACAGGGGCACAGGGTTGGGCCTTGCTTCTGCATATGGCATCATAAAAAATCATGCAGGTATGATAACAGTATCAAGTGAAGTCGGCCTTGGCTCTACTTTTAATATTTATCTTCCTGCCAGCGATAAACTGCAGGTTGATGAAGAATATCATGATATGTATATACATAAGGGCAAAGAAGCAATCCTGCTCGTGGATGATGAAGAGGTCTTTGTAGATGCTGCCGGTGAAATGTTGCGGGAGATAGGGTATAAAGTTTTTACGGCAAATGATGGTGAGCAGGCTATATTAATTTATAAACAGAAAAAAGATGAAATTGATTTGGTTATACTGGATATGATCATGCCTGGCATGGATGGAGGTAAAGTTTACGAAGTGTTAAAAGAGATTAATCCATCTGTAAGGGCACTTTTGTCAAGTGGCTATAGCCTGGCGGGCCGGGCAGGAGAAATACTTGCTCTTGGTTTTAACGGTTTTATCCAGAAACCATTTAATATCCAGAAATTATCCATAAAAATAAGGGAGGTGCTGGATAAAATAGATTGCGAGGATTAAATCCTGTCATACCTGTCCAGAATTTTTATTCCAGGATTTTTAATAGCTTTTGAGCTTCATCCGCTCCCTTAAACCCTTTGTCCAATTCGATTGCCTTTGTTAAGTATTCTATAGCAAGTTTTTTTTCATTATTTTTAAAATAGGCCAAACCTGCATGATAATAAATAAGCGGTTATTATTTATTTTCTCAAGCGCCATATTAAAATAGGTAATCGCCATGTTATAAATATCTTTTTTATAGTATACCCATCCTAATGTATCAGCTATGGAAGGATCTTCAGGGAAAGCCTCCATGGCCTTTTGTGCTATGTTTAAAGCATAATCAATATTTTCATCAGATTCAGCCAAAATATAAGCTAAATTATTGGCTGCCGGTATGAAATCAGGGTTAATGTCTAATGCCTTTTGATAATATTCCTTGGCCTTGCTGAAATTTTCCATGGATTCATAAATAATACCCAGGCTCATCAAGGCTGAAAGTGAGCCGGGATTATGTTCAAGCGTTGTATTGTAGGCATCTATAGCCTTGTCTGTCATTTTTTGGAGAGTATAAAACTTCCCAAGGGAAAAATAAAATTCCGGATTGTCCGGATCTATTTTTATAGCCTCTTTAAAATTATTCTCTGCTTGAGTTAAATCATTATCTATTACATTAAGGCTTCCCATAAGATTATAAAGGAATGGATTTTGCGGCAAAAGTTTGAGCTGGGCATCAATCCTTTCTATGGCCTTTTTTATGTTTCCCTGTTTAATATGAACCGCAGTGATAAGTTTTAAGGCGTCTAAAAAATCCGGCTGAATTTTAATAGCCTTTTCCAGATTTAAAAAGCCTTCTGTAATCTTTTTTTGAGCAATAAGGGTCTGAGCAAGGTGAAAATATCCAAGCGGGTTCTCAGGGATTGTTTTTGTTAATTTCATGAAAACCTCTTCAGCAAGTTTCGCCTTTTTTTTCAAAAGATACGCCTTGCCTAAAAGAACTTGCGGCAGGATCATCCCCGGATAAAGTTCAATTATTTCCCTGGCCTCTTTTATTGCCAGGTCTGTTTCTCCCCCCTTTAAATATATGTCTGCTATTATTATTTTGGCTTTTTCCCCTCTGGGATTCAGTTTTATAGACTCATTTAATTCAATCTTGGCCTGATTAATATTATTGTTTCCTAAATGGATAATACCGAAAAGATAGTGCCCCATAAATGACCTTGGATTTTCCTGTATAAAGGGCTGGATTAGAATACCTGCCTCTTGAAATTCTTTTTTTGAGATCAGAAGTCTTGTCTTTAAAATAATCCCTTCCCTGCTTTTGGGATTGATTTCAAGTATTTTTTCAATAATGTCCGACGCCTTCTCAGGATCATCAAATGTTAGAAAAATATCCGCAAGCCTTGCCCTGACAGGGATATCAGTAGGATCTGTTTCCATGGCCTTTTGATATGTTGCAATGGCCTCATCCCTTCTATTGGTTACAAGATAAAAATTCCCAAGATGTATTTGTAATTTTATATTTTCAGGGGATAATTCGATCCCTTTTTTGAAACTTAATTCAGCGTCTTCCATCCTTTTTAAAGATGTGTAGAAATTTCCAAGGGTCATGTAATGTTTAGGGATATCAGGGGAAATTTTAGTTATTTCAACAAAATGAGATTCTGCAAGCTTGATTTTCCCAATTTTTCTGTATAAATCACCAAGCGCGTAATGTACTTTGATCGATTTTTTATCAATATCCAGCGCTTTTTTAAGGGTTTGTTCCGCAATCTCGATATTTTTTTGAAGCATGTAGATCATTGAAAGTTGCAAGTAGGCTGAAATATTATCCGGATCATTTAAAATAGCTTTTTTGACCTCGGCAATCGCCATGTCTAATTTTTTTTCCATTGTATATAATGAACTGTTAAGCAGTAATGCAGCTGGATCGTCTGGTTTTACTTCCAAAACCCGGCTTACATATTTTCTGGCTTTAGTAATATCTTTTGTCATGAAATATATATACCCTAACTGCATGTTGGCTTCGGCAAGTTTTGGATTCAGCTCAACACTTTTAGAAAATTCCATGAATGCCTCTCTCATATTTTTCACTTTCAAATAAGAGAGACCAAGTTTATAATGGATATTTGCATCATTAGGTTTTATTTGTATAACATTTTTATATTCAATTATTGCTTCCTTGAATTTATCTTCAGAAAAATATGTTTCTGCTTTTTTTTCATGGCGTTCCAGTTTAGCTTCTTTGCTGCAACCGTTTAAACCTGTTATAAAAAGACACAGAATAAAACATAAAAAAATAAATTTTTTATTATAGCCCCGGTGCATATTGATTCTCCTTTTAATCGTTTATTTGTAACTAAATAGTTGTGATAAATAAAAATTTAAAAAGATGCAGGTCTGATGTCCCTGAATTCATAGATTTTAGACTTTATTTTAAATTTATGTTTTAGCTTTTTATGATAAATAGATACATTGTTCTGTATCTTATAATTTTATAATAATTACAAGGATATTTTATTTTAGATTAATTGGTTTATTTTTTAAGGCTTGCTAAGTCCTTGACGTTTATTGTTATTGCATGATATTGAGATTATGATAAAGCATGTTAAGTAATATGTAATTCTTAACCATTTCAGTGGAGCTTTAAATTGGCTGATATTATTGATTTAAATAATAAATTAAACAAGCAAAAAGAAGAAAAATCCAGAATTTTAAAAAAACTGAAAATACATATTATCCGTAATCTGAATCAGTGTTCTTTTTGCCATTTAAAATGTGCGCGCTGCAGTGCCAATATACAAGGCAAAGATATGAGTTTTTCCACCTCACTTCCTTTCCATCTTTGCGAATCATGTTGCAGTGAGTATAAAGCTTATATGGATTTTACAAAAGGCAATGCGGTAATTAAACAAAAGACATATTGGCTTAGTGATAAATGGATGGCAATGTGGGAAAACTGGCTGGCATATCAGGATTCAATAAAAAAATATCGTGAGTCAAATGAATTTTTAAAACTTTTAAATGAAATAAAATTAAGCTGAGCATAATTTTTTAAAACTACTGTTTATTTTAAATAAACAATAATCTTCATGAAAATTAATAAGGAGAATTAATAATGATAGGCGGAATAGGCATCCCTGAACTTATCGTTATACTTGTAATCGTTTTGATAATTTTCGGCGCAGGCAAATTGCCGGAAATCGGCGCAGGACTGGGCAGGGGTATCCAAAATTTTAAAAAAGCCAGCAAGGAAACAGATGGCAACGATAAAAAGACGATTGATAAAAATCATGATAATATTAAAACTATAGAATCGAATAACCTGCAAGAGGGTACAGGCAACAGTGAAAATAATAAGGATATTTCTTGATTATATGCGCCATATTGAAACGCATATAAATTGTCTCTTCCTTGATTATTGAAAAGGATTATTTAAGATACCTTACCTTAAAGTTTTGTTGGCCTCATATATCACTTTATAGCCGTTTATTTTGTCAGAATGGTATGTCATCATCAGAACCGGCAGGCCCGGCAGCTGGCGGTGTAAAAATATCTTCATCTCCGGTCGGCATATCGGCAGGGACCTGACCAGGGCTATCTTTGGGGGAAAGCATTTGCATCCTCTGGGCAACCACTTCGGTTCTGTATTTTGTTATTCCCTCTTTGTCTTCATAAGAGCGTGTCTGGAGCCTTCCTTCAATATATATCAGACTTCCCTTGGAAAGATATTTTGAGGCAACTTCAGCGATCTTTTCCCACAATACGATATTATGCCATTCGGTTCGTTTTTTGTCTCCGAATCCCTCATCAGTTGCAATAGAAAAATTACACACGGCTTTTCCTGATGCGGTATAACGTATTTCCGGATCCATTCCCAGTCTTCCGATGAGAATAACCTTATTTATCATGCTTGACCTCCATGATTTTTAAAAATTAATTTAATAATTTGTAGCACATGAAAAATCAGTTAACAATAAAAACCAACATTATTATAATGAAATAATGATATTGACACTATTCAAAGAGGCTTATATTATAAAAAGATTAAAAATTATTTTATCAAATAATTCTCTTAAAAAAATTCTCGATTAATTCTTTAAATAATAATATGGAATTCATCACTTTAAAGGATATATTTTGTTAATGCGTTTTTTTTATAACCTTCTTTTTCTTCCGGTTTTTGTCATGGGAACTTTTTCCCTCTCCCTGCTTGCTGTGCTTGCTGTGACCCCATGCTTGCCGTTTACCCTAATGATCTTAATCAGGCCTATACTTAGCGTCCATGCTACTGGTGTCTCGTGTCTGTAGAGGATGAAATCGTTGAAAGAGATCAGCCCCCCGGCCCTGGAATTGCAATTGGTAGACGAGGCCAAGATCCACGCGTTGCTGGGAAATCCAGTAGGGAAGCGATTCGAGGCAAGCGGAGTCTGTGTGAAAGATGGGAGCTGTTATATCGTCTTCGATAATGCCTCTCACCTCGCCCACATTAAGCTGACGCCGTCGAAGCTTTCCAACGACAGCGAAATGATGCCCCTGCACAGCCTGTTTTCAGGCTATGAGGATATCGCCTATGATCCACAGGGCGAGCGATTATTCATGCTGATCGAGGCGCAAAAAATTCGCAAAGGGCGGTATAAGGCAAGGATCGAAGAATACGACAATGACTTGAATTTCCTGTCTGCGGAATTAGCCGATTTCCCATTTAAGCACCATAACAAGGATCTTGAGGGACTGGCCTGCGTTTATTTGGATGAGCAGCTCTACCTGCTGGGTCTATGCGAGGGGAATAAATGCAAGGGAGGTAAAACCGGACGGGCTCCCGGGCACGGCAGAATACAGGTTTTTA
>DAOWOC010000298.1 GCA_030642225.1 Deltaproteobacteria bacterium | reverse complement strand
GAATCATAGATGTCTAATGAAAAAATAACTTGGAAAGAAAAATCAATTATATAAGCATAAAGGATTCATAAGTATTATAAATATACCTAATGTGATAAATAAAATTATGGGCCAAAAATATTAAATAGCCTTTCATTAAGATTAAATTAATTTATTCCAGATTAATTGAAGTTTTGCAAGAAAAAAATAATTTTTTTATTTGTGAACTTTATTTGGTTTTTAAAGTGCTTTTGCAAATTCCCTGTTTATTTTATCATATAATTCTTTCAACCTGCGGATAGGAACATCACAAAAACTCTCAGTTGCCTCTGTAAAATGATGATATTCAAAGGATACCATGTCATCAGATATTCTTCCCTGATTAAAAAGATTCTCATAAAGCACAGAACCAGGCAAAGGGGTAAAGATGCTTATCGAGACAGAATTAAGATTAAGTTCCTTTAATAAAGCCATGGTTTTTTCAATATCCTCTTCTGTTTCCCCTGGGATTCCGATCATAAAAAAACCGCTCACTTTTATACCAAGCTCTTTGAGGAGTTTTACAGAAGAGTGTATCTGAGCAATTGATATATTTTTTTTAAGGGTCATGAGACTTTTTGCTGAACCTGATTCAATGCCAAGGTCAACCTGAACCAGACCGGCCTGTTTAAGCAATAATATCTCTTTGCGTCTGACCAGGTCCACCCGTGTATTTACCTGGAATTTATACGGACTCTTTTCAGCAATTAATGTTTCAGCAAATTTTGATATCCAGTCCTCCCTGATATTAAAGGTGGAATCCTTAAACCAAACCCCTTCAAGCCGGTAATCATTGCATAATTTCAACATCAAACGGGCAGCATATTCAGGGTCAAGCCTGCGCCATAATGTCCCCATTGTCTCTTTTACTGCGCAAAAAGCACATTGATAGGGACAACCCCTTGTAACCATCATGGAAAGCCCTTTAATGCCGCGAAGATCTTTTGTATAATTAATATAACGCTCAGCAGGAAATGCAGTATAATCAGGCGGAGGAAGTTTATTTAAATCCATGATAAGGGGGGCTTTTCCCATAATAACAGGCGTTTTATCAGACATCTTCCAGCATACGCCGGGGATATCATCAGGATTATCAAATCCTTTTTTGCAAAGTGTCCCAAGTGGCTTTTCCCCTTCCCCGCGTATCACAAAATCAACGTATTCATGCAAAAGCACTGATTTCGGAGAAACCGTTGGATGAACTCCTCCAAGGCCGACAGGGATATCCGGCAAAATTTTTTTGGATAATTCCGCAATATCAAGAGCAATTCTTATTGTAGGGGTCATTGCTGTTATACCGACAAATTCAGGGGAAATATCCAAAAGGACCTTTTGTAAACCCTCTTTGGTAATATCCTCACCAGGCATATCAATCAAACGTACATAATGACCTTCTCTGATAAGATATGCAGTCAAGGCCCCAAGCCCAAGGGGTGGTTCAAAGGGATAAAAATACATATTCCCACCACGAATAATATCAAAATATTTATCCCTTTGAGATTCTGCCTTTTCAGGCGCAAAATAAGAGGGATTTATAAGGACAATTCGCATAATTATGACTCACGGTTTTCCGGCTGAAAATATCCAAAAATCATTTGAAAATTCAGGACGATAAGAGGTAAATGGGGTTTGCACCAATTGCTTGAGCTGTAAATCTTCGATCCTGAATTTGTAAAAACGTTTCAGCACCTCTTCCTTTGTGAAAAAATGATAAATAAGATCGCCACATTCATCATTAAAATGAAAGGTTCCCGGTTCAATCTCATGACCTTTTTCAAGCCCAATATAGTAAAGGGCGTTAGTTGTTGCCCTTACACTGCATACAAGATGCCCGCCCTTTTTTAAAACACGAAATATTTCATTAATTGTTAAGTCAATTTGAACAATATTCTGAAGATAAATACTTCTCCACGCTAAAACATTGGAAAAGCTACCTTCTTTAAATGGCAGGCCGGTCATCAATCCCTTGACAACAAAACATGAGGGGCGGATCCTTGAACAGGTTGCTTTTAACGCTGAGGTTGAGCAGTCAAAACCTATTGAAATATCAGGTTCTTTTGCCACAGGTTCAAGATGCCTGCCAAACCCGCATCCTAAATCTAAAAAAGCGCCTTTTTTAGATTCACGCAATCTCTTAAGTCTTCTTATAAGAGATGGATTGGGATCTTTCAGGTTATATTTTTCCTTTAAACTATAAAGATGAAAAAAATCAAACAACTCAAAAAAGGCAGATCATAAATTGTGGATGATCTGCCTTTTTTAATGCACATCTTTTAGGATAAATACAATGCAAATTATTGATAAAAAAACAACCATAATCATATTAGCTGCTGGTTTGGGAACACGTATGAAATCAGGCAAAGCAAAGGTACTGCATGATATTATAGGTAAGCCTATGATTAATT
>DAOWOC010000092.1 GCA_030642225.1 Deltaproteobacteria bacterium | reverse complement strand
TTGCTCACCTACATAAAAACCTGCCTTTGATAAAATATTTGTAATTACGGATGTTCCGCTACGATGCATCCCAAGGACTATCACAAAAATCTGCTCCTTCATTTTCCGTATCGCCTTTCTTGATTTACTGGCGCATATTAACTGATAGGTTTTTTTATCAGCCCTTACTTCACACTACAAATATCTATTCAATAAAAACAAACTCCCTCAGGTGATCATCAGCATTATCACAATTATCTTTAAAGATAAGCCGCATAAATACTTTTTTGCATGAAACATGCCAGAGCTTCCCAAAAAATGCTTTTTTTAATTTTTCTTCAGATGTTGAAATGTTATGCAACGTTAGGGATAACGTAAAAAACATACTGAAGCATTTAATAGATTATTATAACAAGTTACCATATATCCCATTAGGAAAAAATTACCGCTTAATGGCAAATATTACCGCTATCACTCTTGCCTTTTGCCTAAGTCTACATACCAACTTGCGGCCGCTTCTTAAAAATCCCATTATCTGCTATTCATCCAATCTGTTCATATTAATCCGGCAATTAAACAGGATAATGCTTAAGCTCGAAAACCCTATAAATGAAGGATTTGATAAAGATAGATTGCTGTATTTAATTGCCGGTTTATATAGTAATAGACATCTTTTCAAAGGCATCCAATCACCTTACTCTTTAATCTCAGATAAATCCCAATCTCTTCTGGCATACAATTTGCTTTTAAGTTTAAAAACTTTCTTCTACTTTATTTTACATCATCAAGATCGTCTATCTGCGGAATTATTTTAAGGAGGGTAAAAAATGGCACTTGCAATTAACAATAATTTGATGGCTCTGACTGCCTATAATAACCTGAATAGAAGTTACGGTGTATTAGCAAGATCTGTAAATCGACTATCTTCAGGACTGCGCATTAATGGTGCATCCGATGACGCGGCCGGCCTGGCAATCAGAGAACTGATGCGGTCTGATATCGCTGTTTTGAATCAAGGCGTTCGAAATGCAAACGATGCTATTTCACTCCTGCAAACAATGGATGGAGCTGCCCAGATTATTGATGAAAAGCTTATTCGTATGAAAGAACTGGCGGAACAGGCAGCAACCGGAACATACAGCGACCTGCAGCGTGAAATGATAGATTCCGAATTTCAGGCAATGATGGATGAAATTGAAAGAATCGCCAGGGCCACTGATTTTAACGGGATAAAAATGTTGGATACCGCTTATTCATCGGCTGTATCAGCTTCATCTGCTATAGCCGCTTCATTCGATATATTCGATGAAAGTAATACTGCTTTAAATTCCGCTGCTGCCCTCCAGTCAGCGTTCAGCGCCTTTGCCAGCGGCGATACTATAGTTATCAATTACATCACTGATAATGGCTCAGCCGCTTCCGCTCACATTGCGGTTAACAATGACAGTATAACTAACTTTCTTGCAGATATAGAAAGTTGCATTACAGGTGTCGATGCCACGTGGACTTCAGGAACAGGCCTAGCCATTACCGCATCTTCAGCAGGAGCAACCAGTCTGAATTTCACAACCATAAGTGATGGAACCAGCTCATTCTCTTTTCTGGAGACGGTAGCGGGCGCAAACGCTGCATCCGCAGCCTCGGCTACAGGCCTGGTAAAAATCCATTTTGGTACCGGCAATGATTCATCAGAAGACTATTATTATATCCAAAGTCAAGATATGCCAAGGACAGGGCTTCAAATCAGCGGATTAGCGGTGCTTACACAGGATGGCGCCCAAAACGCCCTGTCGACAGTTGATAATGCTATTCTTTTAAAAGACACGGGCAGAGCCCACTTCGGAGGAATGATAAACCGTTTGCAAAATACCGTCATCAATCTCACCACACAGGCAGAAAACATCCAGGCCGCAGAATCCCAAATATCGGATGTGGATGTGGCATTTGAAATGACGGTCTTTATCAATAATCAGATCAAGGCCCAGGCTGCCGTTGCCATGCTGGCGCAGGCCAATACTATGCCACAAATGGCCCTCAAATTGCTTGGATAATTAAGGACCAAAGAAATAAGCTATTAACTTTTTTTTTACTCTGGAGGAAAAAATGAATCAAGATCATTACGCATCTGACCAATTAAATTACAACGCATCCGATTCACACAAAGCGTCAATTGCTTCCAATCCAATGAAGATAGTTCTGATGGTATATGACGGGGGAATCAATTTTTTAGAAAAAGCGATTGAATATTCCGAGAACGGGGACATCAAAAACAAGAACATCTACACCGACAAGGTTATTGATATCGTTATTGAGCTCAACAACTCTCTTAATATTGAAGCCGGCAGCGATACTGCAGTTATCCTAAGGAAACTATACGACTTCATGTATCGGCACTTGAGTACGGCAAAACTTAATAACGAAGCGAAGGAATTGAAAGAAGTCCTGCGGATATTTGTGAATTTGAAAGAAGGCTGGAAACATGTCGCAGGCTCATTGAAAAACAGTGATGGGGACACCACAATAAGTCATTAAGACTTTTTTACGTTTCTATTGGCAGAGATGAATTGCGGAGGTATAGAGGAGTCCCTTCACTTTAAAAAGATATCATCCCAGAGATGAACGAATAAGGCCGATATAATTACTCCGCAATAGTCCTCTCTGCCTGTAGTAAAATATTCGCTAAGTATCCTGTTCATAAAATCCTTATCAAAATATCCTTTTTCTTTTATAAGCCTTTCTGAAAGAAAACACTTTATCATCCCCTCGGCAGAAAAGATAAAATTCCTACCCGGCAGCTGCAAAGGCTGCTTTTTTCTTTCACAAATATAATCCGGCAAAAATCCTTTCATGCTTTCTTTGAATATATGTTTCTCCGATAAAACATTTATTTTGTATTTATCAGGAATTCTAAAAACAAAATTGACCAGATCATGATCAAGAAACGATGGCCTTAGCTCAATCGAATTAGCCATACTCATTTTGTCGGCCAAAGGAAGGGTAAGGTTCAATAACCTCATTTTGACCTCGATATATAAGGCCTGATCAATGAGTGACCTATGTGCTATTTTATCGAGATCAAAGAAAAATGGATTATCTTCAGGGAATAAACTGAGGGCCTTTTTATATTCCTGAGAATACATCAGTTCCTTAAATGGGCACTTTTGAAACCTATAAGGTAATGCAGGATATTTAACAGGATATTCCTGAAAAAGCATATACTGTATTTCAGCATGCAAGCTGGTTTTAATATTGGGAAGGATACTTCTTAAGATGTTCTTTCTGAAACTGCTTTCCTGCCTTCCTATAAACTCCATAGCCTTTATCATCTTGAAGTAGTCATATCCTCCCATTATCTCATCAGCCCCATCTCCTGAAAGAACTACCTTAAAACCATTCTCCTTTACTTTTGCGGAGAGCAAAAATAGAGGCAGGTTGAGCAATGTAACCATGGGCTCTTCAAGATGATATATTGAATTCAGTATCGCCTCAGGCTCGATATTACACTCAAACTCAAGATTCTTCGTTCCAAAAAACTTGGATACTTCTCTTGAAAATCCTGATTCGTCATAATCCGCATGATCAAAGGTAATAGAGACTGTCTTAATTATTTGATCAGAGAACCTCGAGTAGATCCCGACAACCGCACTGGAATCAATTCCTCCGCTCAAATAGGCAGCCACAGGGACATCGGCAACAAGCCTGTACTTAATGGATTTCTCTATCTCATACCGCAACATCTGAGATAATTCTTGTTCATCTTCCTGAAATAAAGGCATGTTTAGATCTATATCCCAGTATTCTTTATCAACAAAGCCTCCAGCCGAAATCTTAAGGTAATGTCCCGGTAACAGCTGTTGAATACCTTCAAAAAAAGTATGAGGCGCGGGATTAAAACCATATGTCAAGAGATTATCAAGGGCCTTAACATACATTCTTTTTTCAATACCCGGATATTGTAACAGCGCCTTTATTTCAGAAGCAAAAATAAACGTTCCGTCAGGCAGTTTTGAATAGTACAAAGGTTTTATACCCATCCTGTCTCGAGCCAAAAAAAGCTCTTTTTTCATATAATCCCAAATACAAAAGGCAAACATTCCCCTCAAAATATTAAGGCACTCCGCTCCCCATTCCATATAAGAATGCAAAACAACTTCCGTATCCGTATTGGTAGTAAAAAAATGCCCCTTTTTCTGCAACTCCGCCCTTATTTCTCTGAAATTATATATCTCCCCATTATAGACAATACACAAATTCTTTTTTTTATCATAAATGGGCTGGTCTCCACCCTCTAAATCGATAATACTCAACCTGCGCGAGGCCAGATATATGTGGCTGTCAAAATGATAGCCTTCTCCATCCGGCCCTCGATGCACAATGGCATAAGACATCTTTTCAATTATCGATCTATCTACCTTAAGACCGTTATGGTGATATATTCCAACAATGCCGCACATAATGGATATTATATAGCACCAATTATGCCATTGGGCATTTCTGGAGGATTGGTCAATAATTATAAGTAGTTAAATGGGCAAAACCGAGTGATGGAATATGTGAGGAAGGTGATTGCCAAAAAAAAATCCACAACATGTCAAATTGTTGACATCATGCATGAGGCTCAACCTTTAGAAATTGAGGACCGACCGGATCAGATGTCAACCACAAAGAGGTAATTCGCAATCGGAAAGGCATATAGTATCCGTTCACAGTTCACAGTTGGCGGTTAACAGTTGGTCAGGAGTTGAAAGCAATATCAAAAATGCTTCAAGCTTTATATAATTCATTGAATAAAAACCGTAAACTGTAAACCGGGAACTGTGAACGGTTACGGCATATATTTGACACTACCTAAGCACCCATTCTCGGGGGGACAAAAAAACATGAGGGTCAAACTGGCAAAAACAGCCGGATTTTGCATGGGCGTCCGCCGTGCCATGGCGATGGTCCTTGCGGAGGCCAACAAGAAGAATGGCGGGCTCTTCACCTATGGGCCGCTCATCCACAACAACCAGGTCCTCGATCTTTTGGCATCCAAAGGGGTAAAACCCGTTGATAACCTGCTTGGGCTTACAGAGGGAAAGATCATTATCAGGGCCCACGGCATTTCACCTCAAAAACGTCGCGAAATCAAAAAGACAGGGCTCAAAATCATTGATGCCACCTGCCCTAAGGTGGCCCGAGTCCAGGGTATTATCCGCGCTTATACCGGCAAAGGCTATTTTGCAATCATTGTCGGAGACAAAGGACACCCTGAGGTCAAAGGTCTGATAGGTTACAGCAAGACCTCCGCCCATGTTATTAAAGATACTGAGGATATCCCTGCCTTGCCACATTTGGAGTCCTTGTTTGTAGTGGCACAGACAACCCAGAATGAACAAAACTTTCGTGAGGTGGTAGAGGCCCTCAAGACAAAATATCCGGAGATTCTGATCTTTGATACCATTTGCGACGCTACCAAGGACCGACAGGAGGAAGTCAGGGGCTTTAGCGGTCAGGTGGACGCCCTGATTGTTGTGGGAGGCTATCACAGCGGCAATACTCA
>DAOWOC010000302.1 GCA_030642225.1 Deltaproteobacteria bacterium | reverse complement strand
GTTCGGTCTTTTCAATATACTCTGCAAGCCGGTTCAAAATAATATCAAGTATACCGCCGGACTCGCCGGCAGCTACCAGATTACTGTAAAGTGCATCAAAAACCTTTGGATGCTTAGCCAGGGCATCAGCAAAAGTTGAACCAGCCTCAACATCATCCTTAACCTGTTTAATAATCATCTTAAAAGTCTTATTCTCCTCCTGGGAAAATAAAATATCAAGACACTGCACCAAAGGCAGACCAGCATCAATCATTGTTGCAAACTGACGCGTAAAGATAACTACATCCTTAGCAGTGACCTTTGGCTGCATCATTGCTACATTTTCAAATAAATCTTTGGGCTTCTTTTTAATCTTTTTTGGGGTTATACCGTGCTGCTGCAATATATTGCGAACACCATCTGCATTATCCGCCTCAACTTCGCCTTTTTTAATAGCGCCCCTTTTATTTATTCCCTTCCAGATAAAAATAGGCATAATTTACTCCGGTAAAAGTTACGTGTAAAAAATAATTTATGATCAATTAAAGTTGTAGTAGCAATTCAGATGCCAGTAAATTTATAAACTTACTTGTCTTTATTTATTTTTTTCAAAAAATAAATATTCAAATCTAAAAATATTATATTGACAAATTTCGTATGTATCTGCTATCAGTACACAAATTATATTCTATTTTTATAAATAATATCATATTTTATTATTTATATATATAAAATCAACATATAAAAATTTTGTTTCAGTTAAGGAGTAAAATAATGCAATGCACTATAATTAAACCGGGCATTGAATGTTTGTTTATGAAAGCTGCAGGATGCAGCTTTCATGATGGGGCATGTAAAACAGTTGTAGAATCGTGTGACGGCTGTGCCAGGATAATTGAATTTGATAAAAAAAAATATTGCGCAATCTCCCCTGATCCTTCATCAAAATGGAAAAGGGGGAACTGTAATTTTGCAACTCATTTAAAAAAGACTCAAAAAGAAAGCAAACAAAAAATCAACCCGCTTAAGGCTTCAAAAAGGGCATCAGGTAAATAATTTTTATGGGTACATGAATCATGGATTGAAATATCCGGTATCTTGTGCCCATTCTCTTTAATAATTGATAGACTACTTTATTGACAATTTAATCTGTTTAATGTCAATTTTATGGCGAGACGGGAGCATACTCAACCCCCTTTAAAAAGAGTCCCCTTGCAGGCGCTGTTATTCCGGCGCAAGAGCGATCCTTTGCTGCGATTATCTCTAAAAATTCAAATGGCGTGATTTTTTTCTTCCCCACATCAATCAATGTACCGACCATGCTTCTTACCTGATATTTTAAAAATCCATTTGCAGTAAATCTTAAACAGATCAGATGTCCTTCTTTAAACAATTTAGCATCAGACATATTTCTTATACAATTTTTAGATAGAGACCCCCTCGAACAAAAAGATGAAAAATCTAATGTTGCGACAAGATGCTGCAAGGCTTTCTCTATTGCTTCAATATCAAGCAGGGACGTTATCTGCCATGTATAGACACGGGATATTACTGAAGGTAATATTGAGATAAAATACTCATAGGTTTTCTTTTTTGCGGAAAATTGAGAATGAAATTTATAATCGGTCTCACAGATTGCATGAATAATAATATCATCAGGAATCAGTGAATTAATGCCGTTGCACATATCCCCAACCGATATTTTTGATTCGGTCTTAAAATTAGCTACCTGTCCCAGTGCGTGTACCCCTGCATCTGTTCTGCCCGATGCCTTAAGGGTTACCGGGTGACACAACATCCTTTCCAGCCCTGTTTCAATAGTTTCCTGAATAGTAATACAATCGGGCTGACGCTGCCATCCATGATATCCTGAGCCATCATATTCAATGAGCATGCAAAGATTTCTCTTATTGGCATTTTCTGAAACATGATTACAGCTCATATTGAACTTAAACCTTGCGATCATATCACGAATATAATACTGACTGTTTATTGAAAGGGGCCAGGCCGGCCAATACGACTTGTTGCAATTATTATCTTTATTAAGCATCAAGATATCAAGGAAAAAAAGGGATACTATCTATTCCGAGTTTTTCAGGTAAACCAGCCATAAGATTTAAATTCGCTATGGCCTGCCCCGAAGCACCCCTCATGAGATTATCTATAACACTAACCAGGATTAAACGATTTGTCCCGGCATCTAATTCAAATCCAATATCACAAAAATTTGTTCCCCTGACATTATGAGTTTCAGGCAATGAACCCAAAGGATAAACACGGACAAAAGGTTCATTGCGATAATACGAAATATAGATTTCACCTATTTCATCAGGCCCGATATCTTTATTTAATGTAAGATAAATCGTGCTTAAGATACCCCTTGACAAGGGAATAAGATGGGGTGTGAAGGTAATATTAAC
>DAOWOC010000119.1 GCA_030642225.1 Deltaproteobacteria bacterium | reverse complement strand
TCTTCAGAGATTGCATGAACAAGTTCCAAGGTTCCATCGTATATATTGTAGTCTGAATACCCGGGGTCTTCATACTGTGCCTTTGAGTATCCAAGATTTAGATTGAGGCTGGTTGTCTCTATTAAATACCATGATATACCTGGGCTAAGATTATAAAAATCACGGTCGCTTCTCTTGAGAACCATGCCTGTCTCTTCCATTTCGCTTTCCATGGTAGTATCTTTAATCAAAGAACTATTAAAATTAAGACCAAAAAGCTCGGTTGCCCTGCAATCAAAACCTATACTATATTTCTGATTGACCTTATCAATATCGTCTTCTTTACTATGTCTAATAATATCCAACTCCGCATTTGCAATTGTCTTGACCTTTTCTGTTTGATAATTAAATTTAATGTTTGGTGAAATAATTGAAATCAGGTCATCCTTTTCTTCTACAGTGCTAAGATTAATATTGTCGTTATAGGTTTCCCTTATTGATATCCGGGGAATAAGCATGGTCTGCCCCCCAAATGTGATATCAGCCGTTATAAAAAAATTGACAATCAGCAAAGCAACACATAGACATACCCTCCCTACTGTATTCGGCTTAAAGAGCCTGTGGAAAAAGGCAGTATATAATGACGAAAAAAAAGTGAGGCATTTAATTAGCCAGATACTGGACAAGTATGACTCAAGGCACAACAAGAACATCCCCACTTTGCAATACTATATTTTGTTCCAGATTTTTTCCTTTTTTTACCTTATCATAATTAAAAAGAATCTTTGTTTGAGAACCTTTTTCATTTCTCAGGACAAGGATACTATTCGCATCGGCAAAAGTGCTCAGGCCACCGGCTAATGAAAGAGCCTGCATAACATTTACTGCATGGCCTACCCTGTATTCACCCGGCCTTGTAACCTTGCCAATCACATATATCTTGATGCTGTTCACCTGAGTTACCATCACTGTTACCATGGCATCAGGAACATAATCCCTGATCCTTTTTTTCACTTTCTCTTCTAAGGACTTTACGGTATTTCTCCCGGCCTCGACTTCACCTATAAGGGGAAAAGATATCCTTCCATCCGGTCTGACTACAACCTGTTTGGTTAGTTCTGGATCTTTCCATACTGCAATCTCAAGAATATCTTCAGGTCCGATAAGGTAACGGCCATCCTCTTCCTCAGCAAATACTGTGGAAAGAGAAAAGATAAAAAAAACAACAACTACTAATAGAAACAGATATGGCAAATAATATTTTTTCCAATTATTCGTAATGCTCACCTTCTCCTCCTCTTACACGAAATCTTGAATTTTGCTTCCAACGTGTCTGACAAAGTAGCCTTCAAAGATACGTCCCGGGTACATAGCTCCGCCCATTGAGTTTCAACCCAACCTGTGCATTTTTCACCTATTAAACAAAAATTACAATGGATGTGATTGACCCTTCTGTCTCCTTAATCAAACAATTCAGGATAAATTTATCCTGAATTGTTAAGAGTCTCACCTCAACATACTTGCCATAAAACAGTTACTTCTATCTCAATTTTATTCAGGCAATGTTAAATTTTTGTTACATTTTTGTTAAATACTCATGTTATGAATAATTGGCCGATCGGGAATTGCCATATTTGCATCAAATACAAAAAGCCCGACCTCCAAAAAGAGATCGGGCTTTTTTCTGAGACAGTACTTATGTAATAAGGACTAATCCTAAAAACACAGAATTTTTTGCCAACCAACTCCCCTCGGAGGGTATCCGACAAAACACGTCATAGGCAGGTTTTCTGGCTCACAGATCATCCTACTCTCCATGCCTTCCCATTCCAACGGAACAGTGGCTTTTATGGATTTCGTCCCTGCTTACAGCTGCGGGGCAGCTCCTGTTTTTAACAGGATTCCCGTTTAATCCCTGATAGGGAACCTATGACAAACAAACTATCCTTCAAAGAACTAAAATATATTAAGACATAGTTTATCTATCAATTTAAATGTTTTTTGTCAAATTTTTTAAAACGGTGGGCATATAAAAACATAAAAAAATCTCATTCTTCACCATCATTATCATTGAAGATTAAAGATAGAGACGATATCCGGGGAATTTATCCAGAAGATACTTATTCGCCCATTAAAAAAGCAGATAACATATTGAAATAATATAATACAGAACAATGGTCTTTAATTTTTTAAATCCCATCACAGCACCCTTCCCCCAAAGTTCGGCTGCATCTCTTAATTCCTTTACATGATGATCAATATACAGATAAACAGGCCTTTCACTGATCCCGCTAAAAAAAATAAGAAAAAGATATTGATAAACTTATTTTAATAAGATTAAAATATTTTGTCTTATTTTTTTAGACCTGTTATTATAAAAAAAATTACAACAACAGCTATAATAATAAATTCGAATACTTGAAGGAAAAAATATGATTAAAAAATTTCAAGATAAATATCCCAAGATTGATCCAAAGGCATATATAATGGAGAACGCTGTAATAATCGGCGATGTAACAATCAATGCAGGGTCAAGTATTTGGTATAATACTGTGGTAAGGGGAGATGTCCAGTCAATTCGCATTGGAAACAGAACAAATATACAGGATAATGCTACTCTCCATGTTGAATCAGGCAAATACAGCCTGACTATTGGAGATGATGTCCTTGTCGGGCACAATGCTGTAATCCATGGGTGTGTTGTAGGAGATGGATGTCTTGTGGGGATAGGCGCAATTATCTTAAACGGGTGTGTAATTGGAGAACAATCAGTAATTGCCGCCGGAGCACTTGTTCCCGAAGGCACCAACGTTCCGCCCAAAAGCCTGCTCATGGGTGTTCCGGCAAAAATCTGTGGGAAGGTGACAGATGAAATGATTCAAAGGATAAAAAAAGGCACTCAAAAATATCAGGAACTTGCGCGCCTTCATTTACCGGAACGTTAAAATTACAAATACCAAAATACAAAACAGGAGCAAAAACAATGTCAGAATACTATGTGGTATTTGTCACTATTGATGATGCTGAACAAACGGATCAAAACTCTGCACCCGTATGAAGTACCGGAAATTATAGCCTTGTCAATAGATAAAGGGTTGCCTGATTACTTTAAATGGATAGACCAAAATACTAAATCTAATATTTAATAATAAGGTGAGAACATGAGCGATACTGTTAAAACTCCATATGAAGAAGGCCATTTGATTGTAAGCGCTATCCGTATCTTCGCCCATAAACAAGCCAACCCTGCATCACCTGAGGACGTTGGTACTTTGCTGAATTATTCAACTGAAAAGGTGCTTTATCTGTGTCGTAAACTTCAGCAGGAGGGAATAATAAAATCAGTGGAAGGACCATATGATCAGAAACTCTATATTCTGGATCATATGAAGCTTGAAAAACTTGCTCAAACCAGCCACGAACAAAATATGAAAGACGATATTGCCCAACATGATTCAAAACAGGCGGCAAGGTTTGAAGATATAAAAAAACAACAGCATTCACACAAAGATGAGCAAAAAGCCCTTTTTCAAGACCTTGAACAACAATTGAAAAAAGGGCCTGAAAAAAAGCAAAACCCGCTTGATTTTATCTGAAGTGTTAAAAAAAATCCCTTACAAAGAGCTTTTAAGCTATCTGTAAGGGATTCCCATAAATTATTCGATCTTTTTTAATTAACCTTTTGCAGCTTCATTCTTGTAATAATCCATCAGTATCTTGGCAACCTCAGGACGTGCGAACTCTTTAGGCAAATCCTCGCCTGCCGCTAATTTTGCGCGTACTTTTGTGCCTGACAGCATTACATAGTCATCCTTGCCATGAGGACAATCCCGCATCATTACAATATTATTACATTTATTGCACCATACAGTATGATCGCCCTTGAATATCTTGATTTCCATGGCCCCTGCAGGAACATCATCAAAAATCTTCTGAGCATCAAAACCACCATAATAATCGCCAACACCGGCATGGTCACGCCCAACGATCAGGATTGTCGCGCCCATATTCTGGCGGAAAAGAGCATGCAGAACTGCCTCACGAGGGCCTGCATAAAGCATATCAAACCCGTAACCTGTAACTTCCGCAGTATTAGGTTCAAAATAAAGTTCAACCATTTTTCTTATACATGAATCACGAACATCAGCAGGGATATCACCTGGTTTTAATTTGCCAAGAAGCATATGGATAACAGCGCCGTCAGCGTTAAACTCTTTCATAGCCATCTTTACCAGGGCTTCATGTGCCCTGTGCATTGGATTACGTGTCTGGAATGCTGCAACCTCGTTCCAGCCGTTCTTTGCAATCATGTCACGAATTTCCTGCGCAGTACGGAATGTACCCGGGAAATCTTCCTTAAAATAGGAATAACTCAATACCTGGATAGGACCTGACACGACAATATTGCCTGCAGAATTAAATGCCGCAACCCCAGGATGCTCCATATCAGTTGTGCCATATACTTTTTCTGTAATGAGCTTCAAATCATCAGCGCTCATCTCTTCGATTGCTTCAACATCCTGAATAGCAATAACAGGATTTCCATCAACATTAGGGTCCTTTAATGCTATACGCTTTGCTCCCTTTATAGCAGAAGCATCCTTAATCATGTTAACAACAGGTGTGGGCCAGAAAAGCCCTGATGTAGTCTGCATCTTTTCTGCAACGCTCTTGGCATCGGCAATGTTCATATATCCTGTAAGAGGATTAAAATAACCGCAAGCAAGCATAACAGCATTACCGGCTGCTGCAGAAGACAGAACTATTGACGGACGCACCGCCGCGTCTTTCAGCAATGCCTCTCGTTTAGCGTTGTTATCCACATACAACGTATTTAAAGTATCAGAACCAAATGGTTTAATCATTGAACATCTCCTTTATATACAGGGTTATTATCGTCTTTCGAAATGG
>DAOWOC010000039.1 GCA_030642225.1 Deltaproteobacteria bacterium | reverse complement strand
TTAAAATGGCCGGTTGCAGGATAAATAAATTTTTAAAACAACCCATAGTAACTTTTAACTTAAGAAAATAGATATTAAGGATTATGATTTTTTTGTCTATTTTCTTATATTTAATTTATAAGGAAAAATAAACAGGTCTTAATAATATGATTACATATTTTTTACATTTGGGATTTGAAGGCAGCGACTGATTAGGCATTTTGGAAAGATTTGTAGATTTTATTTCACTTGACATGAGCTTGTTATTTTTGTAACTAACTAAACAAATTCAAGGTTGTTTTGCATGGATTTATTTGTTGGAAGTCATCAATATTAATTATTAATAATTTTAGGCAGGATAACTGCTCAAAAAGAGGTGATTAAGGTGTCAGGAAGTTTGAAATTATTTTCTCTCCCTTGGGGTGCCCCGTCTTTAAAAGAGTCGATTATCAGCATGTCATCACCGGAGAAAGTACTGATCCCTTTAAGGTCTTCCCTTTGTACTACCGGCGAGTTGTTAATTAGCGAGGGTGATGTCGTTACTGCTGGCCAGCCACTTACTCGTGCTGATGGCATTAATGCAGTTGCGGTTCATGCCAGTATTGCAGGAAAGGTGAAAAGGATATTTTTACAAAAGGATATCCAGGGAGAGGATATTTCTTTTGTTGAAATTGAACGTGAAGGGAAACAGGAAGATTTTAAAGGAGCATCCGGCAATCAGGATTGTTTGAAAATGAGCCAGGATGAGATGGTTCAGCGGATAACCGATTGCGGGGTGATGGGTGCAAGATTCAGACCCGGGTGTGTGCCTTTGGGAACAAAGATCAAAGGAGCAGGGTGTGAAGATACACATGGCCAACAAGAAGGTATGAAATCTGTTTCAGCAATACAAAAGCTTGTTGTAACTGTTTTTGATCCGGAGCCGCCTATAACAATTAACAGGGCTCTTCTTAATGGTGACAGAGATAGACTTGGGAAGGCTCTTGCAGCGCTTGCTGCTTTGGCTGGTGTTGGGCAGGTTCATGTTGCATATCCTGAAGATGACTCTGAAGCCAGAGGAATTTTATCATCAATTTCGAGTGTCAGGGTTGTTCCGAGTCCTGTTGATATATCCTATCCCAATGGTTCTGTACGGTTGATAATTAAACAGCTTTTTAATGAAGAGCTGCCCATGCCGGATGGTGTTCCGCTTGATTGTGGGATTATGGTTGAAACTCTGGAAAATGCCTTTGGGGTATTGGATGCGCTTGAGAATAAAAAACCCGTAACCCAAAAGGTTATAACCATCGCAGGGAGCTGTTTTGCCAAATCGGTTAATATTCAGGTTTATATTGGCACGCCTCTGAGTGATATTGTTGATTATTTTGGCGGTTTTAAGGAAGAGCCGAAGAAGATTATCCTTGGCGGACCAATGAGAGGGTTTGCACAGGTTGGTCTTGATATTGGAATAACTAAGGAAGTGGATGCATTTATAGCCCTTTCCGGCAAGGATGTAACCCCTGCTGATATAAAACCATGTATCAACTGTGGTGAATGCATAAATGTATGTCCAATGGGACTTTTACCAAATATGCTTTATTTGTGTTGTGAGAATCAGTATATAGAGGATGCAGGGCAGAATAATCTCGGGGTTTGTATGGAATGTGGATCCTGCGGGTATGTATGTCCCTCGGATATACCGATCCTACATTATATACGTTATGGTAAAAAGGCGCTCAAGGTATTGGAGGAGGCTGAAAATGAAGAATAAATTATTGACTGTTTCAATGCCGCCGCATCTCAGGTCAGGCGATAAGGTTTCCTTACGCATGTATCATACCTCTCTTGCTCTTTTGCCTGCATTATTTTGCGGTGTCTATTTTTTTGGCTGGCGCGCTCTTTTAATCGTGGCTTTAAGTATAGTGTCGGCAATGGTGACGGAATTTATTGCATGTAAGATTATGGGCAAGATGAGTACATTGTCAGATGGCAGCGCATTTTTGCAGGGTATGATCCTTGGGATGATTCTGCCGCCAGCGGTTCCGTGGTGGATACCCATAGTCGGAGGATTTATATGCATCAGCCTTGGTAAACAGCTTTTTGGCGGACTTGGAAATTATCCGTTTAACCCTGCGCTTGTAGGATTTGTTATACTTGCCATCTCATGGCCTGATCATATGACAAGCTGGCTCGGTGTTGCAGGGCCGTTTGCCGGTGGTTCCAATTTGGTCCAGTCCCCCATTGAATTATTAAAAATATGGGGAATTATGGATTTTGAGGAATATGGTTTTAAGCAGCTCTTTATGGGTAATACCCCCGGGGCAATTGGTGCCACATCATCCCTTGCTCTTCTATCCGGTGGTTTATATCTGATATGGAAAAAAATTATCCGCTGGGAAATACCGGCAGGATTCCTTGGCGCCATCTTTATTATCGCCACTTTATGTTATGTGATTGACAGTGATGTTAACCCACTACCCTGTTTTCATCTTGTAATCGGTTTAGCGGCTATAGGGGCATTTTTTATAGCTACAGAACCTGTAACATCACCTTATACCAGGCCTGGCCTATGGTGTTTTGGAATAGGATGCGGTGTTATGACTATGCTGATCAGGTTGTGGGGCGGACATATTGAAGGAATTGCATATGGCATACTCTTAATGAATTGTGTCACCCCGCTTTTTGACAGGATTAGACCGAGGGTATATGGGAGGGTTAAAGCAAGTGCGTGATATTATTAAGATGTTTATAGTATTGACTGTGATTTGCTGTGTGTCCGGTGTATCTTTATCAATATTAAAAGACAAGACAAAAGATAAGATAGCGGATCAGGAAATTAAATTTGTTAAAGAACCGGCTGTTCTATCAGTACTTGCCGGATTTGACAATGATCCTATGATAGAACGTAAGGAAGTTGAATTTGGGAATGATGTTTCTAAATTAATGTTTCCTGCCAAAAAAGACGGGGAATTATTTGCTTTAGCTATGGAAGTCTCAGATGTTGGTTATGGCGGTGATGTTAATATAATGCTTGGGATTGATATGGAAGGTCAAATCAGAGGCATTAGCATTACCAAGCACAAGGAGACACCGGGGTTGGGCGCTCGTATTTCAGAAGCAAATTTTACTAAACAGTTTAAATCATTATCTGTTAGCGGTGATATTGCCCTTACATCAAAGGGTGGCAAGATTGAAGCTATATCAGGTGCGACTATATCTTCAAAGGCCGTGGTAAAAGCTGTTTCAGATGGAGTGGCTATTTTTAAAGATAATATTGAAAATATAAAGAATGTTTTTTAGTATAAGGCCAAAAGGAGTAATAATATGAGGATTGTGCAAGAATTTACAAAAGGCCTTTGGAATGAACTGCCGCCTTTTCGTTTAGTGCTTGGTCTTTGTCCTGTGCTTGCTGTTACAACAGCAGCTAAAAATGGTTTGGGGATGGGGCTTGCAACAACATTTGTTTTAATATGCTCAAACACGCTGGTTTCCATGATGCGTAATATTATCCCGTCAAAGGTCAGGATAGCGGCATTTATCGTGATTATTGCCACTTTTGTTGTGGCGGTTGAGCTATTAATGCAGGCCTATGTTTATTCATTATATCAGCAACTTGGTATTTTTATCCCGTTAATCGTGGTCAATTGTATTATTCTGGGAAGGGCAGAGGCCTTTGCCTCAAAAAATTCAGTGATGCTTTCTATTGCAGACGGATTGGGCATGGGGTTAGGTTTTACTGCCTCTTTGACTCTCCTTGGGGGAATCAGGGAACTTATCGGGACAGGGCAATTATTTGGTTTTTCAGTTATGAGCGCTCATTATGAGCCATTTGCTTTTATGGTTAAGGCTCCCGGAGCATTTATATGTCTCGGGATTTTGCTGGCAGTTATGAACTATATTTCAATGCAGTCAAAGGCTTAAAATATAATAGCTTTTTATTTGTTAAATAAATTTTTGATATAGATATTTAAAACATAACCTAAAAAAGTGAGGGTTATTTTATGGAATGGGCATTATCTGATTATTTTATTTTAGTTATTTTAGCGGTTTTTGTTAATAATATACTTTTAGCACAATTTCTTGGAAACTGTCCTTTTTTGGGCACATCCAAAAACATGGATACTGCCTTGGGCATGGCCATGTCAGTAACATTTGTCATGGTTCTGGCAGGAACAATCTCATGGATGGTACATAAATTCCTTTTAATTCCATATGAACTGGAATATTTACAAACCCTTACGTTTATCCTCGTTATTGCAGCTTTGGTACAGTTGGTTGAAATGTTTCTTCAAAAGTCTGTTCCCACAATATACAGATCATTAGGTATCTTTTTGCCTTTAATAACGACAAATTGTGCGGTATTGGGTGTTGCCATAATTAATATAAAAGAAGATTATACTTTTTTACAGACATTGATTTTTGATTTTAGTTCAGCAGTAGGGTTTGGTATCGCCCTTATCCTGTTTGCCGGATTGAGAGAACGTTTTGCTTTATTAAAGATCCCTAAACCCTTTGATGGAACAGCTATTGGTCTTGTAACAGCAGGTCTTATTGCCCTGGCGTTTTATGGATTTAAGGGAATGGTCGGATAATTATCTTTACTTATAAAATTATGTCGGAGGGATTAAAATGATTGAAGCGGCACTGGCCATGGGAGGTCTGGGACTTTTTGCCGGGATTGGTCTTGGCATTGCTTCCAAGGTTTTTTATGTGGAGGTTGATCCTAAAATAACTGCTATTGAAGAAGCGCTTCCCGGAGCAAATTGTGGAGGATGCGGATATGCCGGTTGCAGTGGTGCAGCAGAGGCCATTGCTGCTTCCGATGCAGAGGTCAATATTTGTGTTGCCGGCGGGCCGGCAGTTTACGCTAAGATTGCTGAAATAATGGGCGTTTCTTTTGAAGCTGCAGAAAGAAAATATGTAATATTAAATTGCAGCGGCGGTGACAGAGCGGATAAAAAATATATATATGATGGTGTTGATGATTGCAGGGCAGCGGTTCTTCTTTATGGTGGTGAGAAGGATTGTAATGTGGGCTGTATCGGTCTTGGCACATGCGTTAAGAGTTGTCAGTTTGATGCTGTAAAGATTGGGGATGAAGGTATCCCTGTTTTTAATGAGATGGCGTGTGTTGGATGCGGGACATGTGTAAGTAATTGTCCCAAGGGTATCCTTTCACTCGTAACAGAAAGAACCAGATTGCTGCATTTTAATTCAGATAATGAGGGACTCGCTCCTTGTCAGCAGACTTGTCCGGCTCAGATAAATATTCCTAAATATATAAATCATATTAAAAATGGTGAATATGATCAGGCGCTATATACAATAAAAGAGCGGAACCCTCTTCCTCTTGTTTGTGGAAGAGTATGTCCTCATCCGTGTGAATTTGAGTGCAGGAGGAGACATGTTGATGAGTCGGTTAATATAAATCATCTCAAACGTTTTGCAGCAGATTATGAGATGTATGAGAGAGGATCACGGCTGACGATTCCTGTTGCACCTGATACAGGAAAGAGCGTAGCTGTTATTGGCGGCGGGCCTGCAGGGCTTTCTGCGGCTTTTTATCTTCGTCGATTGGGCCATGATGTTACAATATTTGAGGCTATGCCAAATCTTGGCGGTATGACAAGATATGGAATTCCTGAATACAGACTTCCTAAAAAAATACTTGATTGGGAGATTCAGGGGATTCTGGATTTGGGCATTGTTGCAAAAAGGGATATGGCTTTGGGCAAGGATTATACAATAGCCGGTTTGAGGCTTCAGGGGTTTGATGCAATACTTATGGCTGAAGGGGCATGGGGAAGTCGAGGCCTTGGGGTTGATGGCGAGGAGTCTGAAGGCGTTTTATCAGGTATTGATTTTTTGATTGATCAGGATCTGACAGGAGAAGTCAAGGTCGGCAGTAAGGTTGCAATTATCGGTGGCGGTAATACGGCAATTGATGCCTCAAGGACATCTTTAAGGATGGGGGCAGATGAGGTAACAATTATTTATCGCAGGTCCCGTGCAGAGATGCCTGCTAATGATATTGAGGTTGCAGAAGCGGAAAAGGAAGGTGTTAAATTTCATTTTCTGGCAGCTCCTACAAAGGTAATTACTCAGGATAATAAGGTAACAGGGATAGAGTATATTAAAATGGAACTCGGTGAACCTGATGCATCAGGGAGAAGAAGACCTGTCCCTGTCGATGGCTCCGAGACTATTATCGAACTTGACAATATTATTGCAGCTATTGGCCAGTTCCCTGACCTTGCTTTTACTGAAGAAGACAGGCATTTAAAAGGTCTTAAATATACCAGGTGGAAGACCGTAGAGGCTGATGAAACAACTCTGCAGACAAATGTCCCGTATATTTTTACTGCTGGTGATATCTTTACTGGCCCGGCTACGGTTGTAGCTGCCATTGGAGGCGGTCGCAGGGCAGCGAGGTCAATTGACCTATACTTAAGGGGAGAGGACGTTTTGCCTCCTGAAAATGAGTTGAAAAAACTTCATCCTGAAAGTGCATTTGAGGATGTTACTGGTATTGATAAGTCCCCAAGGGAAAAAATGCCGGAACTTGAACCAGAGGAACGTGAACATAATTATAATGAAGTTGAGCTTGGATTCACAGAAGAACAGGCAATGCATGAATCTGCAAGATGTCTGAATTGCTGTATCACTTGTTATAACCATCGGCAGGAGGGATAAAACGTGGATAGCGGATGAATTATGGATAAGACCTCTGGAATGACCAGAAGATTATTTTTAAAGGCTGTTGGTTTATCTGGAATTGCATTGATTTTGCCTACATGGACCATGGCGGAGGGGGTTCGGGTCGCGCGCGGTTTATACAAGGTTAATGAAACAAGGGCTTTAATGGGAACCTTTCTTGATATAACCCTTATGCATAATAACACCATGCAGGCTCAGGATATTATTAATCAAACCTTTCAGGAGACAGAGAGGCTTATAAGTATTTTAAATCGTTTTGATACATCAAGCCCTGTTAGTTTTCTTAATGAAAAAGGATATGTCAAGGGTGCGCCTTGTGAATTGATAGATGTTGTAAATGCATCAATAAGTGCCGGGAATAAAAGTAAGGGCATGTTTGATATAACAATTCTTCCCCTTTTAAATGAGATTAAAAAACATGACTTTAACAAAGGGAATGATATTACTGCCTCTGATTTGAAACCTGTCCTTGAATTGGTGGGACAGGATAAAATAGCCATTAAGGATAATCAAATTATCCTTAAACATAGTGATATGTCTATTACTTTAGATGGGATAGCAAAGGGTTATATCGTTGACAAGGCATGTGAATTTCTTTTAAAAAAGGGCGTTAAACATGCTTTGATTAATGCCGGAGGAGATATCAGGGCAATAGGAACCCGGATGGGCAATAAACCATGGAAGGTCGGCATACAAGACCCGGGGAAAAGAAACGAATATTTAGGCGTTATATGTTTGGATGATAAGGCAATTGCAACATCCGGTGATTATGAGGTCTTTTTTGATAATAAAAAATTGTACCATCATATTATAAGTCCGGTAAGCGGGGTATCAACACCCTTTAACTCATCAGTTTCAGTAATAGCCGATACTGCAATGGTTGCGGACAGTTTATCTACAGCAACCATGATAATGAGACCTGATAAGGGAAAGGGATTTATTGCCGCACTTCAGGGTGTAGAAAGTTTAATAATTGATAAGGGACTTAAAAAATACAG
>DAOWOC010000253.1 GCA_030642225.1 Deltaproteobacteria bacterium | reverse complement strand
GTTGAGCAGCAACCAGAAGCTTCTCCCGAAAAAGAGGTTAAAGAAGAAAAGCGTGATATTGAACCATCTCTGGATGTTATTTATGGTCTTATTAAATCACTTTCCAAAGACATCATTAAAAAAGTTCCAAATATGGATCAGGCTGAAAAACTTAAGCTAGCCGGCCAGCTTGCCGCAAAACAGATTAAGGTTACAGATTATGTCCCTCCCGGGGATGATCCGCTTATATACTGGGAAAGATTAAGACGGCATATAGTGACTCAGCTTGATAAGGTAAAGGTTAAAAAGCGTAATGCAGCATGACATTATTATAAATGAATCTTAAATAACAAATTGCAGGTTACAAATAAATCTCAGATTCCAATATTCAATGACCAAAACCTTTTGACACGAGATATTGTTTGGATTTTCGAATTTTGCTTATTGAATATTTGTAATTTTAATTGTTTTTGGGTTTTATAAGGCAAAAGAACGGAACTTTTTTTCAGCAAAAAAATTTATTTTATCTTTAATCTCTTTAATATCAATTGTCTTTAAATCGCCTTTTTCCATCAGCACCTTCCCCTCTACCATAGTCATTATCACATCAGATGATTTGACTGCATATACTATATGGGATGCAGGATTATATATTGGGGTCAGGTGTGGACGAGACAGGTCAATTACAATTATATCCGCCTTTTTTCCCGGTTCAATAATACCTACCTTGTTATCAATTTTTAATGCCTTTGCGCATTTTGCAGTAGCCATTAATACAACTTCTTCGGCTTTCATGACTGTAGGGTCCATTTCTCCCAATTTATGCAGCTTGGCACAAAAGTCCATTTCTCCAAACATATCAAGGTCATTATTGCTAGCACATCCATCTGTTCCTATCCCAACAGTGATACCTTTTTTTATCATTTCAGGTACAGGCGCCCGACCTGATGCCAGCTTCATATTGCTCTCGGGATTATGAATGACAGTTACTCCAGAATGTGTGAGGGCATCCATATCTTCTTTGTTCAGGATTACACAGTGAGAAGCAATCAGGTTATCATTTAAAAGCCCTAACTTTTTTAGGTACATTACAGGAGTAAGACCATATCTATTAATTATGTTTTCAACCTCTGATCTGGTCTCTGACAGGTGGATAACCATGGGTACGTTCATATCCATAGATATTTTTCCGCATGCTTTCAGAATCTCAGGTGTACAGGTGTATGTTGAATGGGGTTCAACATAAAAACTTATAAGGTTATCACCCTGATATTTTTTTATTAATTCTTTAGTCCATTCTAACCCTTTTTCAATCTTACCATAGCTTGGCGAATCAAATCCAAAAATTCCTTCGCCAAGGATTGCCCTCATACCGGTTTTTTTAACGGCCATAGCAACCTCTTCTTCAAAAAGATACATGTCGCAAAATGTCGTAGTGCCGCCAAGGATCATTTCAGCACAGGCCAGAAGTGATGCCAGGTAAACAATTTCTTTATTCATCAGCCTTTCAGCTGGGAATATATGTTTCTCAAGCCAGGTCATAAGGTCAAGATCATCTGCCATCCCCCTGAAACATGTCATAGCTGCATGGGTGTGGCCATTTATCAGCCCTGGCATAATCAGCCCGTCAGGAAAGTCCATGATATCTTTGGGGATAAAAAGTTTTTTTGCATTTCCTTTATCTCCCACCCATTTAATAATTCCTTTGTCAATGGCAATTGCAGGTTCTTTAATAATCCCACTGCTTTGGTTTTGCATTGTCAAAGCGATTTTACCTGTAATAAGTGTTTCTATTGTTTCTACTTGCATGATTAAATCCTCTTAATAAGGCCTTTGATGATTTTAGAAAGGTCATCAGCACCTTTTTGGGCATTTTGTAAAATAAGCTCTATCGGAGCTTCCTTGTAATTATCAGGCAGGTTTACATTTGTAATTACTGCTGTTGCAAAGACTTCAATCCCACTATGAACAGCTGTGATTACCTCAGGAACGGTTGACATGCCTACAGCCTTTGCACCAATCATCTTTAAAAATCTGGTTTCTGCTTTTGTCTCCATGGACGGGCCTGAGATAGCCACGTAAGTTCCTTCGTGTACCTTGATTTTATTCTCAAGCGCAATTTCGTAAGCAATATTTATTAAATTCCGGCTGTATGGCTCTACCATTTCAGGGAATCTGGGCCCCCATTCATCATAGTTCGGGCCTATCAAAGGATTAATGCCCATCAGGTTGATATGATCATTGATAAACATCAATTCAGAAGGTCGCATGTTAGGTTCAAGCCCTCCTGCAGCACTTGCAATAAAAAGACGTTTTACATTCATTTCTTTCATCAAACGGACAGGCATGGTGACTCTAAACAAGTCATATCCCTCATAATAATGAAAACGTCCCTGAAAGGCGATGACCATAGTATCTTCTAACCGGCCGATGATTAATCTGCCATTATGTCCTTCAACCGTGGGCTGGGGGAATCCCGGAATAATATCATATGGAATGGAAATATCGGTTTTAATCTGTTCAGCAAGTTTTCCAAGGCCGGTGCCAAGAAGTATACCGGTTTCTGGTTCTAAAGAAGTTTTCTGTTTAATAAATTCCGCAGCTTTTTTTATTTTTTCAATTAAATTTTTCATTTTACCAATTTCCCTTAATAAGAACTGCTATTGTAGAATATATTAAATTTTATTATTTTAAGTCAATTCCTGTTTATGCTGGAAACCTGACAAATATAAAGTTAAACTTATGAATAATTGTTTTTTTAAATTAATTAGTTTTAGTATGAGAAAAAATATTCTATGAAAAATTGATTCAGGATTTATAAAAATGGAATTTATACTGCTTTCAATGGAAGATCAAATAGAAAGGGTTAATGAGCATATAGAAATGCTGTTTAAACACCAAAATGAAACCGATTGTGACTTTACGGTTTTTTTTGAACAGGCCTTTTTGAGTGAATTTTGGC
>DAOWOC010000033.1 GCA_030642225.1 Deltaproteobacteria bacterium | reverse complement strand
ATTGTATGAATTTCATCAATAAACAAAATAGGATTTTCAAGCTTGCACAATTCAGCAAGGATACCTTTAAGTCTTGATTCAAATTCACCGCGGAATTTTGTTCCGGCAATAAGAGAGCCCATGTCAAGCATATATATGTGGGATCCTAAAAAAACTTCGGGTACATCGCCCTCAGCTATTTTCAGGGCCAGCCCCTCTGCAATTGCTGTTTTGCCAACCCCTGGGTCTCCAACAAATACAGGGTTGTTCTTTTTCCTTCTGCCAAGCACCTGCAGCGCCCTTTGAACCTCATTCCCCCTGCCTATTAATGGGTCTATCTTGCCTGAAGATGCTTTTTCAATCATGTTGACAGTAAACATCTTGAGAGGATTCGGCCTTACGCTTTTTTTAGGCTTACAGGAATCGCATTCCTGGTCAGGTAGAGAAGAATTCTCTGCATCATCCTTGAACTCACGTATTTTTGTTATACTGTGAGATATATATTCCAGCACATCAACTCGGGTTATACCCTGTTCTTTAAGAGACTTGAGGGCATATGATTCCTTTTCCATAAATATGGCGACAAGAACATCTCCTGCTTCCACTTCAACTTTTTCCGCATTTTGTACATGATAGATTGCCCTTTGAATGGTTCGCTGAAAACCAATACCCTGTATTATTTGATATTCTTTATTATCAGGCACACTGTTTAAATGTTTTGAAAAATATTCTTCAATATTCTTTTTTAGCTCATTTAAATCAGCTCCGCAGTTAATAAGTATATTTGCAGCAGTATCATTATGAATCAGCGCATACAGAAGATGTTCAACACATATCATCTCATGTCTTCTTGTATGAGCCTCACGTACCGCTGAACCGAAAGTCAATTGCATATCCCTGCTTAACACTGTAAGCTCCTTTTGATAGTGTTTAATTTATTTATTCAATAAAAATAAACATTGTTCAGTTCTTTGGCATTATAATTTTTTAAAATTAACGCCTTATCCCTTTATTTTTTTAAGCCTGCAACTTGATAAACCCTTATTTTATCACTTTTTCCCTTTAATTCCATGTGGCCGAGATCAATAACCTTAATATAATCTTTAACCTGATGATATGTTGTCTCGCTGATTAAAATAGTATCAGGAGATTTTGCGGTCAGCGTCTCAATACGATTAGTTGTATTTACAGTATCGCCGATGACCGTATATTCCATCCGATCATCAGAACCTATATTCCCTGCGACTACAGGACCGGTATGGATTCCAATACCAATTTTAAATGGTTCCATACCCTTTTCCCCCAGGATTTCGCTAAATTTTTTAATAGCTTTAATCATCTCCATTGCGGAAATAACCCCGTTTAATGCATCATTTTCATAAGTAATCGGTGCGCCAAAAACCGCTAAAATACCATCCCCTAAAAATTTATCAAGAACACCATTATGTCTTGATATAATTTTTATCATTATATCAAAGTATTGATTCAGTAGTTTAACCAGATCCTCAGGCGCCATTTTTTCAGATATTGCAGTAAATCCACGAATATCTGAAAAAAGTATGGTAACATTTTTTTTCTCTACTGTAAGCAGCGATTCACTTCCCTTTTTAAGGACATTATTGACAATTTCCTGCGGAACATATTTCTGGAAAATTTTGCGGACTTGCTCCTCCTTTTTTTTAGCACGAAATGCATCCTCATACAGGGTAAGATTATCAATGGCAATAGCAGCATAGTGGCCTAAAACAGTAATCAAAGAAAGGTTGTCTTTTGTAAACAT
Organism: Deltaproteobacteria bacterium; assembly: GCA_030642225.1. Lineage (GTDB taxonomy): Bacteria > Desulfobacterota > DAOWOC01 > DAOWOC01 > DAOWOC01 > DAOWOC01. Next base: position 6,276 of record DAOWOC010000033.1, on the reverse strand, counting down.
GCCTTGTTTTGATCTGTTATCAACCTGTAGAATACCTGTTATCTCATTACGATTCCATAAAGGTACGCAAATGGCGCTCATTATATGAAGATCAATAATACTTTCTGATGTACTTGCCTCTTTCTGGGCATTAGTGTAGAAAATCGCTACTTTTTCATCCATGACCTGTTTGATAATAGTTGACGAGACTAAATTTCCGTGGTTATCAGGGTCTGGTGTGCTTAAACGTTTTAATACTGGCTGGAGACGGCCATCTTTACCTTTAAGCAGGATAATTATATTTTCACTGTGCTTAAGTGCTTCGGATATGGTGTCGGCAATAAGATTGAGCAGGCGCTCCCTGCCGTCTTCAAGCTTGAACGCCCCCAGCATTTTGTTTAAAAGTTGCAGATTGGATCTTTCGCTGGAAACCTGCTCATTTATTTCATCAAGTTCTTTTAAATTTTGTTTTAAAAAAATAGTTTCACTGCCGATGGTGCTGCCCTTGTCTTGAATCATTTGATTAATTTCAGTGGTCTTGATGATCTTTTTATCTTCTTTAATAGAGCATTTAATAGTGGTATTACCCAAAATTAAAATGTCTTTATGTTTCAATATAATAATTTTTCTGCTGTTGTCTTTTAAAACTATGGTCTTGCCGTTCCTTTTAAGAACAGTCCCGTTGGTTGATATTAAATCTTCATAAAAATAAGATCTTTTCTTTTTTACAATACGACCGTGAGTGCTTGAAACCAGATTATCATTTAAAATAATATCGCAGGCAGGTACACGTCCTAAAAAAATGTTTTCATTCCCTTTGTCAAATCTGTATTGCTTTGGGTTATCACCCTCTATGGTAAGTATGAGCATGCTATTTTATCCCTGTTTAAATAGCTGTTTTTTGATTAGATCTGTTTAAAATAATGATTGTTCAATCAATTGAAATAACTTATTGAAATAAAATATTATTTTAAATTTTTACCAACCTTTTAAATAGAATATATTATATAAAATTAATATAGACAAGGATGTAAATGTCTGATTTGTATAAAAGGCTTAAAATAAAATATTAAAATATAAAATTTTTTTTACCCTTGTATCTTGTACTTAAAGAGGCTTATATTTCGATGACATAAAAGATTACAGATCATGATTTTTTGTTTAAATGGATTTTTACAATCTTGTTTTAAAAATCAAATTTATAAAGGTTCTTTTACATAAATACAATATTAAATGTTATTTAATTCATATATATACATGTTTATTTTCCTGCCTCTTGTCCTTACAGGTTTTTATACAATAGGAAGAGTTTCCAATAATAAGATTGCTACGGTATGGCTTACAGGATCATCCCTGTTTTTTTACGGTTATTGGAATCCTGCCTATGTAAGCCTGATAATCTGCTCGGTTATTTTTAATTATATTATTGGTTTTTCTCTCAGCGATCTTACAAAAAAAGAAAATTTAAGAAAATTTATATTAGTAGTGGGCATTATAGCTAATTTAAGTCTTCTTGGTTATTACAAGTATGCTAATTTTTTTATAAATAATATTAATATGATATTTAGCCGAGAATTAAATATTGACAAAATTATCCTGCCGCTTGCCATTTCTTTTTTTACCTTTCAGCAGATAGCCTTTATTGTAGATGCTTATAAACAGGAGATAAAGGAGTATAATTTTCTTCACTATTGTCAGTTTGTCACATTTTTCCCACAACTTATAGCCGGCCCCATTGTACACCATAAACAGATTATGCCCCAGTTCAGCCTTAAGGAAACTTATTTTTTAAATCATAAAAATATTTCTATGGGACTTTTGATATTTGTCATTGGATTGCTGAAAAAATGTGTTATTGCAGATACCTTTGCCTTCTGGGTCAACACAGGGTTCAATGATCCTTTATCACTTTCAACAATTCAGGCATGGGCTACTTCTTTTTCGTATACTTTTCAGCTATATTTTGATTTCAGCGGCTATGCGGATATGGCTATAGGCTCAGCTCTGTTATTTAATATTAAATTACCAATAAATTTTGATTCTCCGTATCGTTCAAAGAGTATCCAGGAATTCTGGCGCAGATGGCATATAACTCTCTCCAATTTTCTCAGGAATTACCTGTATATCCCTCTAAAAGGCAGTACAAAAGGCAGTAGCAGAACGTTTATAAATTTAATGATAACCATGCTTCTTGGCGGATTATGGCATGGAGCTGGCTGGTTATTTATAATATGGGGCGGTTTGCATGGATTTGCCTTGGTGATTCAACGTTTATGGTCAAAAACAGGTATTAAAATGCCAAATTTTGTCGCATGGTTTATAACCTTTAATTTTATAAATATATGCTTGGTTTTTTTCAGGTCCAAGTCTTTTCCCGATGCCTTAATTATGCTTAAATCCATGTTTGTAATAGATGAAGTTGTTTTAATAAATTATTTATGGCTTGCCATGCTTATTGCTGCTTTTTTCATAATATGCCTGCCATTTAATACAACCAGAATGCTTAAAATGAAAAATAAATTTTCTGTAACAGGTCATTGCTGTATAGGTCTGGCCTTATTTGTTTCTTATTGCATTATGGAAATTGGTCGTTCAAATGAATTTCTTTATTTTCAATTCTAAAACTTCTTATATTTTTTTCATTTTAGCCGCTTCTTTTTTAACGTGCTATTTTCTTCTTGGAGAAGCGTTGGATTTTATTGTGCTTTCACGGACGAATAAATTTGTCTTTACTGAGAGCATTGAATCCAAGGCAAAACACATGGCCTTAAATCATCAGACAGGAGATTTGGATTTAATCTTTACTGGAAGCTCAAGGGCGGAATATCAAATAAGTCAAAGAGTTTTTAAAGAACACGGTTTAAATACATATAATCTCGGAGTTGCCGGAGCAAGGCTTGTAAATTTTCCATCAATCATTGAAAAAACAGTCTGCTTTCAACCTGAAACAGTTGTGATGAACATATCAATACAGACCTTATATGATAAAAATTGGGATTTGCCCATTACCGTTGCTCTTAAAGATATTAAAATATTATTGGAGAGTGGCGCCGGGTTCATGGATGCAGGCCGTGCTATAATGAAATTTTTTGCGGGTACCAACAGGCTGCGCTTATATGCTGATCCTGTAAATAGTCAAGTCAGGTCATTATACTCAAGATTTGAGCCGGTAAAAACAAATTCAGGGAATTGGGATAATGATAAAATTATTGCTCCTCAAAAAAAGGTAAGAAATGGTGTGGGGAATCAGGATATATTAAGCATACCAGGGTGTAAAGTAATGCAAAAAAACAGGATTTCCGATAAAAAAATAAGCGTTAAATGCTCATGCGGTGACGGCATATTGTTTGGCAGCGATACCGATGCATCCAAATTAAAAGGGATAGTTGATCTTGAAAAGATAAACATGAGTAAGATAAATTTTATAAACATTCTTAATCATACATTGAATAAATATGGTATTGATCTTTTATTGATTTTTGAACCTAATTTTTATACAAAATATATTTATGATATTGATAATCTCATGGGACTTATTGAGCCTGAAATAATTGATAATTCATTTATCTTGATTAGCAAAGAGCCTTTATTATGGGGTGATAACGGCCATCTTAACTATAAAGGCAGGGATTTATACTCAATGCTTCTTGCTGAACGTATTTGGGATAAATTGAAGGAAAAAAAAGAAAATAGTTTAAAATCAGGACATGTTGATAAAAATAGCCTGTGATTACAAGCTATTGCTTGACTGTTAACAGGTAGAACTGTAAACTTATTTAACAATAAACAATAATTTTTTAAATTATTAATTAGTTAACCTTATTATTCATGGAGAAAAAAATGGATATCCTTGGCGTTGACATAGGCTTCGGGTTTACAAAAGCCACTGATGGAAACGATTTCACCATCTTTAAATCACTTATGGGTGAGGCAACAGATATACAATTTAAATCTAATATTGAAGATAATTCATTTTCTGAAAATTTGCATATTACTGTTGATAATAAGTCATATTTTATTGGTTCCCTCGCAGAACTTCAATCAAATGTAAGGCAATTTACACTTGATCAGGAAAAGCTTGTTGCAGAATATGTAAAAATACTCGCATTAACGGCAGTGGGGAATTTTGTTGAAAAATCTGCTGCCCTCTTAATATTGTTTCTGGCCTTCCAGTAGCCCATTTAAAACAATATTACAAACGTTTCACGAGCCAGTTATCAGGAACTCATGATATTATCTTTCATAAACCTGACGGGACAAAAATTTCAAAAAAAATTTATATAAGTAAAGTTAAAATGATGCCCCAGCCGCTTGGAAGCGTTTTTAATCTGCTGATGAATGACCAGGGCAGGATTGTAAATCAGGATTTAAAAAAACAGAAGGTTGCTGTAGTTGATATTGGTTTCAGGACCACGGATTTTACAATATTTGACCAGCTGCGATATATCGAACGCGGGAGCAGTTCTATTGATGTTGGTATTTCAAAGAGTTTTTCAATTATTGCAAGCAAGCTTAAAGAGTTGAGTGGTGTGCATGTTGAATTATATCGTTTATATAAGTCTGTTGATTCAGGTGTTATTAAAATAAAGGGACAGCAGTATAATATCACAAATCTGACCGAGCAGATATTTGCCAATACTGCCGAGGCAATAGCCAATGAGGTGAACCAGTTGTGGGCCGATGACTGGGATATTGACACAATTATTTTAACGGGTGGCGGCTCAGCGCCATTGGCAAAATATCTTGAATCCATGATTGACGGTAATGTTAGCCCTGTTGACACCAAGATTGATGCAAGGATGAATAATGTCCGTGGATATATCAAATATGGAAAATTTGAATGGGGAACCGGCGAATCCCCAAACAAAGACTGATGTCATTTTAAGTAAAATTGATTTTAATAATTTAAATAACCGTAAGATGAGATCATAAATAATAATCTTGTCTTATGGTTGACCCCTGATAATCTTTTGGTTAAAAGCCTCTGATATCTCTCAATATTATAAATTTGTTCAAAGTTATTTTGTAGCCGTTCACGGTTACGTTATTTTTAAGGATTTTTTTGAATAACAATGAATCAACATAAATGGTCACCCCGAATAATAATCAGATATACACTGATACAGATACCCGGCGTTGTGCTGTTTCTACTGATCATGATGGTGCTTCGAAAATGGATAGGATTGCCGGTATGGTTAATATGGGCAGCTAGCGTTTTATGGATTGCCAAGGATATTATCCTGTTTCCTCTTCTTTGGCGTGCTTATGACTGGGACAGCTCAGAGATAATAAATCCGCTCATTGGAAAACAGGGGATAACAAGGGATCGGCTTGATCCTTTAGGCTATATCAATGTACAAGGTGAACTGTGGCTGGCTGAGATTATAGAAAATAGCCCCCCGATTGAAACAGGAAAATTTGTGCTAATCCGGGATATATGCGGCCTGAAGTTAACAGTAGAGCAGGATCACGATAAAACATAAAAAATAATGGAAAAATATAATGGTATCAAACTATAACTTTCCTGGTTATCCCCATGATATCTTTGAGCATTTAAAAATTTTGCATTTAATTGTTGAGGACTTATTTCATTATGAAAAATAATATTTTAAGTGATCAAGGTGCCTTGCTTTCCCAATTAAGGAGCAGGCTTGATGATCTGGAGAAAGAGCGCCTCAGCCCTTATGCTGCCATGAGTAAGAACGCTGTAAGAAATGAAAAAGAATATATCATAGATATCGGACACCGCCAGAATTATGCCCTGGATACTGATCGAATCCTTCATTCCATGGCATATACACGTTATATTGACAAGACTCAGGTCTTTTATCTTATCAGGAACGATCATATTACGCACAGGGTACTCCATGTGCAGCTTTTGTCAAAGATTGCCAGGACCGTTGGCAGGCTTCTTTCTTTAAATGAAGATTTAATAGAGGCCATAGCCCTTGGCCATGATATAGGCCATGCCCCTTTTGGTCATGATGGTGAAAAGATTTTAGATCGTCTTTGTATGAAGTATGAGATAGGTCATTTTTCGCATGCGGTTCAGAGTGTGGTTTCCCTTCAAATTATTGAAAAACGTGCAAGGGGCTTAAATCTGAGCCTTCAGACGCTTGACGGTATTCTTTGTCACGATGGTGAAGGTCATGCCCACGTGCTTGTCCCTGACCGTAATAAGACATTTGTTAATATTGAGCAGGAGATCAGGGAAAAAATAGAGGATAACAAGGTTAATTTTTATCCCATGACATTAGAGGCATGCGTAGTGCGTCTATGCGATACTGTGAGTTATAT
>DAOWOC010000346.1 GCA_030642225.1 Deltaproteobacteria bacterium | reverse complement strand
CGTGCCCGCCGCCTTGCATCTGCAGCACCCTGCAAACGCTTACTGCTCAACGGATTACATGTATTTAACATTTGATACGGCAATACAGCCCGTGAACGACTACAAAAATTTATTCTCATTATCCTGTTAAAACTCCACAGATTTTGTTTTAAGAGCAGTTCTAAGGACTGAAAAATATTTTTCAACCCATCGGCCACGGTTCATTACATACTACACTGCACTCGAACCCGGGTATTTTTATTCCCAATGGTCTGCACAAAAACTTGGAAACTAATATCAGGCACCTTTTTAATCTCAATAAAAAAGGTGCAAATAACAGCTTTGCGTCAAATGTAAACCGTCAACCATAAACCCGTTTAAGCTCCAACGGTCGTTGCCTTACATTTTTCTATTTATTGCTCCGGTTTATATCAAATACCCAGACAAATTAAATAAGACAAATTAAATACCGGATTGACAAAACACCGGTTTTTCTATAATAGTAATAAATTAATAAAAAAATAGAAAATTTTACCCAAAATTATTCAATAGCCACAAGGAGAAAAAAATATCATGAATTCACAAGATAATATCACCATAAACGGGAATAAGTTTCCATTTGAATCAGGTGAAACAATTCTTGAAGTGGCGCAGCGTAATGATGTTGATATACCGACTCTTTGTTATCTGAAGCGTGCTCATTCATCAGGAAACTGCGGAATGTGTGTTGTGGAGATGAAGTCCGGGGAGCTCGTTCAAGCCTGTTCAACCATTGCTTCAAATAATATGAAAATTCTTACTGAGTCGCCAAAGGTAATTGAATCAAGAAAAAAAAATATTCAGAGGATGCTTTCTTCCGGCAATCATAACTGTGCAGCAAGGGGTTATGATGATCAGGACTGGAGCCAGTTTCAGGTAAATGTACAAAAAGATGATAAATGCGATAGCCTTTGCCCTGTTTGGGGCGATTGCCGGCTGCAGGATCTTGCATACAGATACCAGGTAACGGCAGAGGGCTTGCCCGGCACCAAGTCCACCTTGCCAATTGAGGATGTTAATCCATTTATAGTCCGTGATTTTTCACGATGTATTATGTGCGGAAGATGTGTTCGGGCCTGTAATGAAGTGCAGGTAAATAACGCAATTAAATTTAATACTGATGTGAACAAAATAATAACGGATGATGACAAAGCCTTAAAGGAATCGGAATGTGTTTTCTGCGGAGAATGCGTGCAGGCCTGTCCTGTTGGCGCTTTGGTTGAAAAAGATGTTCGCTATCACACCAGGCACTGGGAAACAAAAAAAATACGAACCACATGCAGCTATTGTGGGGTTGGATGCCAGATCTATCTTCATGTTAAAGAAAACAAGGTTGTCAAGGTTACCGGTGTTGAAGGAGCACCACCCAATTATGGGAGTCTTTGCGTAAAAGGCAGATTCGGTTTCAATTTTGTTAATTCTCCTGAGCGTTTAACCACTCCCTTGATTAAGGAAAATGGTGAATTCAGGGATGCCACATGGGAAGAGGCGCTTGATCTTGTGGCAAAAAAATTAAGCGGAATAAAAAATGAATTCGGAGCCGACAGCATCGGTGTTCTCACATCCGCCAGGGTTTCCAACGAAGAAAATTATATAGCAAATAAATTTGCCAGGGCTGTGCTTAAAACCAATAATATCGACCATTGCGCCCGGCTCTGACATTCTTCCACCGTGGCCGGTCTGGCCGCAGCTTTTGGAAGCGGAGCAATGACAAATACCATAGGCGATATTGAGACGGCTGATGTTATCCTTGTAACTGGTTCCAATACAACGGAAAATCATCCTGTTTTATCTACTTTTGTTAAAAGAGCCGTAAAGTTTAATAATGCAAAGCTTATAGTTAT
>DAOWOC010000209.1 GCA_030642225.1 Deltaproteobacteria bacterium | reverse complement strand
TTACAAGAAAGGCTTCAACAGAGATGCTGGAGCGCGCCAGTTTGTTGCTTAATCATGAATGCAACAATGTTGCCGGGGGTACTTTTCATTCTTTTTGCAATCGTGTTTTAAAATACTTTGGCCATTATATAGATCTCGCTCCATCCTTCAGCATAATAGATCAACAGGATGCAACAGGTTTAATCGCCTTGAAACGCAAGGAGATTAAACCTGTTGGTCTTGATGAGATGAAGATAAAAAACAGGACAATCCTGAATGTATATTCCCGATCTATCAATAAATCCACGGATATTTATACGACTCTTGACACAATGTATCCACATCTTCTTGATTTATCAGATGAAATCGAATCTGTTCTCAATGCCTACGGACAAATCAAAAAAGAATCCGGCCTTGTTGATTATGATGATCTCCTGCGTCTTGTCATGGTACTTTTTAAAGAGAATCCTGAAATCGCCTTCAGGCTTTCAGAACAGTATAAATATATAATGGTGGATGAGTTTCAGGATACAAATCTGCTGCAGGCTGATATTGTCAAGTCTCTTACATCCGCCCATAAAAATCTTATGGCAGTTGGTGATGATTCACAATCCATCTACAGCTTCAGGGGAGCTGATTACAGGAATATCCTTAATTTCCCGGGGGATTATCCGGGCACTGTTTTGATAAAACTTGAGGAAAATTACAGGAGTGTTCAGCCTATCCTTGATTTTACAAACAGAATTTTTAACAGGAGTCTCCATAATGGATATGTAAAAACCCTTTATACAAACAGAACAGGTGGGGAAAAACCGAGCCTGGTCTCAAATAAAACCGAAGGGGGGCAGGCATCAGCGGTTGTTGAACAGATTATTAAATATAATCAAAACGGCTTGCCTTTAAAGGACATGGCTGTTTTGTTCCGTTCTGCATTCCATGCCTTTAAACTTGAAATGTTATTGAATCAGGAGGGGATACCTTTTGTCAAGTATGGCGGCGTCAGGTTTACCGAGGCGGCACATATAAAAGATATCCTTTCATTTGTAAGGATACTGGCTAATGTAAAGGATCTTTCTGCTTGGCTGCGTTGTCTGACCATGATTGAGAAGATCGGGACCAAGACAGCAGTCAGGATTTATGAAGAGGTTGCGGCTCAGGGTAATCCCTTTAATGCCCTTATGAAAACGAGCATAAAGAAAAAGAACATACCCGGTCTCTTGACTTTTTCAGAAGCTGTGTCAGAGGCTCTTACGTATAAAAATCCAGGCATGATTATCCACGCCTTTCGTATATATTATGAACATACATATATTAAACTGAAGTATGATGATTATCCCCGCAGATTGCGTGAAATTGAACAACTTCAGGAGATAGCATCATCTTATGAGGTACTGGATGATTTTCTCGCTGATCTGGCGCTTGATCCTGTTGAAAATCAAAAAAATGCGGATAATATCAATCAGGATGCCCTTGTGCTGTCAACCATACATTCAGCCAAAGGGCTTGAATGGCCGGTTGTGTTTGTTATATGGCTTGTTGACGGCCATTTCCCATCCCGTTATGCTGTTGAGGCGGAAGAAGACCTTGAAGAAGAGAGACGTCTGCTTTATGTGGCTTCAACAAGGGCAATGGATTCACTCTATCTTCACTATCCACTAACCCGTTTTTCATCTTATTATGGTATTGAGTATTTACAGCTTTCCTGTCTTATGCATGAAATTCCGCGTGATGTCATGATTAGTAAAAAAATAAATGAACCTGAACAATTCAGATGGTAAAATATGTATACAAAACCTGATAATCTTTCTGATGCTATCAAGTATCTTTTTAGTTTGCAAAAATTTGGTATTAAACTGGGGCTTTCAAGTACTGAAAATCTCCTTAAAAGGCTTGGGAATCCTCATCATAATATGAACTTTATACATGTTGCAGGGACCAATGGAAAGGGGTCGGTAAGCGCAATGCTTTCATCCATCCTATCCGGCCTGGGTAAAAAGACAGGTCTTTTTACCTCTCCGCATCTCATAAAAATGAACGAGAGGTTCCGTATTAATGAATCTGAGATTGATGATGACAGACTCCTTAAACTTATAAGGGATGTTTTTGATGTTGTTGATCATAAGGAACCTGCCACATTTTTTGAGTATGTGACAGTCATGGCGCTAAAATGGTTTAAGGATGAAGGCGTTGAATGGGGGATTATGGAGGTCGGACTCGGAGGCAGGCTTGATGCGACAAATATTATTACCCCGGCGCTAAGCATAATTACCAATATCAGCATGGATCATGAAGAGCATCTTGGTGATAATCTTTTATCCATTGCAAGGGAAAAGGCCGGGATTATCAAATCTTATGTCCCAGCGGTTCTCGGAAGGATGAAGGATGATGCCGTGGCAATTATGAATGCCTGCGCCATGGGACTTAATGCGCCATTGTCCGTATTTGGCAGGGATTATAATATCAAAGATAATAATCCTGTTTCCAAAGGATTTAATTATTATGGGACAGGCTGGAAGATTAAAAATGTAATACCTTCGTTAAAAGGAGAGCACCAGGCTGATAATGCCGCCCTTGTCTTAAGGGTAATGGAAATGCTTGATAAAGAATTAAATATACAGGAGCCTGAAACAGTATTACCTTTTTTAAATAAAGTAAACTGGCCGGCAAGGTTTGAAATAATATCTCATGACCCTCTTTTAATATTTGACAGCGCACATAACCCTGATGGGATCATAGCCCTTGGCAGAACATTAAAACAGGTCTTTCCCGGCAGAAAATTTGATTTTGTAATAGGTGTAATGTCTGATAAGGCATATGAAGTGATGCTGGATTCCATTTTTCCGGTTGCCAATAGTTTTTATTTTACAAGGCCCCAATATGAGCGCGCCACTAACCCTGATAAATTAAAACGCATGATTGTTAAAAAAGGAATCCATGTGGAAAGCCTTGAGCCGAGTCATCTTGCGCTTGAAAAGGCCATGTCTGAAACCGGCAAAAAAACAGGTGTTTGCGTGACAGGGTCATTATATCTGCTTGGTGAATTAAAGGCATATTTAAAAGACCACACACCCTTAAAGCAGGTTTTTTTCAGATGAGATTTGTTTTTTGCTTTCTCACCTTATTTTTTATCTTATCATTTTTATCCGGCCCCCGGGCATTTTCTGAAGAAACAGATGTACCGTGGAAGATAAAGGCCGACAAACTTGATTTTAACAGAGACACGCAGGTCTATAATGCCTTGGGGAATGTTATAATTACCCGTGAAAAAGAGGAAATAAAGGCCCATGCCATTAAATATAATATGCTTGCAAATGATGTGGAGGCTGTTGGAAATGTTTTTGTCTCAATGGGTGATGACTGGATAAAAGGAGAGAGCGCTAATATAAATTTAGAGGATAAAAC
>DAOWOC010000171.1 GCA_030642225.1 Deltaproteobacteria bacterium | reverse complement strand
GATTTTTTGTTGAAGGCTCATAAGTTTATCATAACGTTCTTGTTTTATATTATCTGAAATCTGGTCTTTAAGAGCTGCAGAAGGTGTCCCTTCTTCAGGCCAGTATTTAAAGCATCCTGCCCAGTCAATATGTGTTTCCTGTAAAAAGTCAATAAGTTCTTGGAAATTTTTTTCTTTTTCACCTGGATGGCCTACAATAAATGATGTCCTTATGGCTGCATTGGGCAATATTTTTCTTATTAATTCTATCTTGTCTTTAAATATATCATAAGAACCCGGGCGTCCCATAAGTTTAAGAACATCCCTTGATACATGTTGCAGAGGGATGTCCACGTAAGGGACAACCTTGGGCAGTTCTGCCATGGTTTCCAGGAGTTTGTGGTTTATGCCTGATGGATATGCATACATTAAACGTATCCATGATATTCCTTGCATTTGATTCAGTATTTTTAATATATCTTTAATATCCTCATTGCCTGGTAAATCCCTTCCATAAGCTGTTGTGTCTTGGGCAACGACCACTAATTCCTTTACCCCTGATGATATGAGATGAGCAGCTTCCTTTAAAATTATTTCGCCTGGCTGTGAATACAACGGGCCGCGTATCATAGGGATTGTACAATAATTACAATTATTTGAACATCCATCAGAGATTTTTAAATAGGCTGAAAAATTATTATTGGTTAATATCCTTGGCCGGAATTTTGTACAGTTTTGTGCTGAGCTATTATATAGAAAACAATTTTTTCCAATGTTATTCAGATTGGATGAAAGTTTTAAAAGCCCGGAAGGGGTGACAAACATGTCCACTTCCGGTAATTCAGAAATAAGTTTTTTGCCATAACGTGAAACAAGACATCCAACCACAATGATTTTCAGCCATGGGTTTATTTCCTTTAATTGCGCAAATTCTAATATAATATCAATTGATTCGTTTACTGCAGGTTCAATAAATGCGCATGTATTAATTATTATAAATGAGGCTTCATCCGGGGCGGTAATTATATTGTATCCCTTTTCAATGTGTTCTGCCAGGAGGTATTCTGTGTCAACGACATTTTCAGGGCATCCGAGGCTTACTACATGAATATTTTTTTTTAAATTTTCATTGTTCATTTAACAATTTCTCTTAGACAGGTGATATTTAATCTCTTCTTTGTTCTGTTTAAGGGCATTTTTAATGATATATTTCATAATTGATACCATGTCTGATGGTTTGACTATCTTATCCGCAAACCTGGATTCGGTAAGGGGAGGTATTTTTTTAATAAATAATCCCTGCTCCAATGCCCCCATTTCGCTGGCATTAAAATTATATCCAAGAAATTTTTTTTTGAACTGGACATCTATATCCATTTTTCTAATAAATGATAATATGGTCATTAAATCATAATTTTTTTGAAAATGAACTATACGTTGATTAAGGATATTTAATTCTTTATTAACATAATCCCGTTTTTCTATAAGATCTTTATGTGCATTATACAGCTTTTTATATAAAAATAATAATGTTTTTGAGTAGCGGGTTTTTATAGTCATGCCCCTGATTTTGGGGATCAGGTAAGTATATTCACCTGTATCTTTATGTTTAAAAGGGTTTTTATTGTTTTTTAACAGCTCTTTGGTTAAATCCTTTTTTGCCGCTTCTGCAGGTATCCATTCTAATAATTCATTAAGCGTTAAAAAAACCTGTTTTTCAAGACGGTTTAATTCTTTTTTTTGGTTTCCATAATATTCAATCTCAGATTCAATAATAAGCCTTTCATGAAAATATGAATTTATAACCTCTTCCTTGACTTCATAAATAAGGGCATTTAGAAAATCATTCAAAATATTATGTCCTGATAATTGTATTTATTCTAATTACTGCAATGTTGTTTTAACATATTGTTTCAAAGCTGAAGATTCTGCCTGTTTAACGTCCTTGAGTGATTTTTCAAAACCGGATCTTCCCATTAAACCATAAGTAAGCTGTTTGCCAAGCTCAACCCCGGGCTGATCTAAAGGATTTATCTGGTACAGATGGCCAAGGAATACAACCTGCACCTCTAAGATATAGATCAACTGGCCGATTGTCCATGCATTGATTTCAGGAAACCTGAAGGTTATGCTTGGGCGTTTATTTGTTCTTAATGCAAGGCGTGTTGCCCTTAATTCAGTGTTTAATAATTCACCGAGAGTATGTCCCCCAAGATATTCCACGCCTTCAATGTCCTCATATGCTTTGGGGATTGTTATATCATTGTTTCTGAATGTTTCAACCTCTATAAAGGTAAATATTTTATCCCTTGGGCCTTCCATGTAGAGCTGTAGTTGTGAATGCTGGTCAGTTGCGCCCAAAGCCTTAATGGGAGTAGGGCCGCAAAAAACCTCTTTGCCATGGATATCAAAGCGTTTGCCAAGGCTTTCAGCTGAAAGCTGTGTGTACCAGTCGGATATTTCCTTTAGTGAATCAGAGTAGGGCATCATGACCCAGAGTTTCAGGCCTTGTTTTTTTTCAAATATATAATGGATGATTCCGCTTAAATAGGCAGGATTTTTCCATACTTCCGGTAATGTGCATGTTTGGGCTGCAGCTTTACAGCCTGCCAAAAGTTTCCTGATATCAATGCCTGTCATGGCAAGGGGGAAAAGTCCCACAGGGGTAAAGACTGAAAAACGGCCGCCAATATCCGCAGGTATCGGCAATGTTGCAAAGTTTTCCATTTGGGCTATTTTTCTTAAAAATCCTGACTCAGGATCAGTTGTGATTACAATATGCCGGTTAAAGGTTTGGCCGAGATTGTCCATAAGCCATTTGCGGGCGATCAGGAACTGGCTCATGGTTTCTGCCGTGCTTCCTGACTTGCTTATTACATTTATTATTGTCTTTTCCGGGTTTAAAAATTCTAAAAGCGATCCAAGGGTTTCAGGGTCTATATTATCCATGATAAAAAGCCGCGGTCCTTTTCTTGAATTTTCAGGAAGAAGATTATAGTGCCATGGATTTAGCGCCCTGTGTACAGCGATTGTGCCAAGCGCTGATCCACCGATACCCAATACAACCAGGTTCTCACATGTAGGTGCGAGTTTTTTTGCCATGGTCTCAACTTCATCAATCATGGTATTGCGTGTATAAAGATCATAGAAACCAAGTGTGTTGTTTGCTTTCTTTTCTAAAAGTACATTGTGTATCTTTTGGATGGTCTCTTCCATTGCGTTAATATCCCTGGTAGTCAGGAATCCGTCTTCAGGCTTGCCCATTACATGTGTAAAATCAAGGGTAATGCCCGATTGTTCATTAGTTGCAGTATGTTTTTTCATGATTTATGTTTTCCTTTCTCAGCTCTGCGTTTTTTTTTTAAATCATTCCAGAATTTCAGCCGTTTTTGGATGGTTGATTCAAACCCGCGCTGAACAGGTTTGTAATATGTCCTGTTGCCAAGTTTTTCGGGAAAATGTTCCTGATCAACTAGTGCATCAGGGTCATGGTGAGCGTATTCATAGCCCTTACCATAACCAAATTTTTTCATCAGGCTTGTAGGGGCATTTCTCAGATGAAACGGTACCGGAAGTGCGCCATAATTATCAATATCAGAGATTATACTTTTCTCTGCCATGTATAAGGCATTACTTTTAGGCGCGGTTGCAAGATAGACCACTGCCTGTGCTACAGCAAGTCGGCCTTCAGGTTCTCCAAGCATCTGAAAGGCATTTAAAGCCGACACAACCAGTGTAAGGGCATTGGGATCAGCCATCCCGACATCCTCTGAGGCAAATCTGATAAGACGGCGCAGGATGTAAAGCGGGGACTCCCCTGCGATAATCATTCTATATGCCCAGTATAATGCTCCATCAGGATCAGAATCTCTCAGACTCTTATGAAGCGCTGATATGAGATTGAAATGTTCTTCACCGGTCTTGTCATATAGCAGGGAGCGTGATTGCACTGCCTCTTTGAGTATTTTTTCATCAATAGTTATAATATTGTCATCGGTCATG
>DAOWOC010000317.1 GCA_030642225.1 Deltaproteobacteria bacterium | reverse complement strand
TTTTATCTATCAATCGACCTGAACGATTGAATACATAAGCTGCTATCTCAGGCCATCCTTGTTCCTTTGAACATTCTTTGAGTTCCACATTTACTTCAAGGGAAAAATTATTCTTTTTTGTGTTATCTTCCATTATTTCACCTTTATTTTATTAATAATTGTTAATAAATATTAGCGAATAAAATATATACCTTTTGTCATTTTATCTCATTCTGCTTTTTTATTGCGTACGCTTGGGCATATCCATCATTAAACCTTTTTTAATATCCCTGATGCGCCCCTTAATATCCTCTCCTTTTGGATATGGAAGGCGACCGGACCAGTCAAGCTGAATATATACAGGCTTATCTCCCAATGTATATTTTGTGTTTTTCATATTGGTCATCCACTCTTCAAATTTCCACAGCTCATTATTATCAAGAAACCCATAAGTATGACCAAAAGAAAGATTGGTAAACTGATATCCTTTTAAACCTTTTAAGATAAAGGTATGATTCTCAGGTGATTGAGTATAACTGTACTGATGTAACAGGCGATATTTCCCAATAATATTCTTATCTTCAGGCAAAGAAGTATCAATTATATCAAAACGCGCAACCACATAACCTCCGGTAATATTAGGAATTTTATCTGCCTTAGCCACTTTATGAGATTCTATTTTCCAACTAACCGGAGCTACGACTTTACCAACAATTCTATCAGGACAGGTAAAATAAACGTTATCATACTGCATTGCATTCCAGTTACAGAGAATAAACTCTGTAGTAATAGTAACCCAGCTTGATTCAGAAATCGGATCATTACTGAAATCCCAATCCACATCAAGTTCCGTTCTTTGAGGCTGATTCTCTTTAATTACCGGTGGTGTATCTGTATCCCAGCTGACCCTTGTATTATAGGATAAGATTTCAGCATCTGTTCCAACTTCATAATGAAGGTCTGTAGCCTTTAGTTTTTTATACTGATAAATTTTGTAAGATCCAACCACCCTTTGGATATTAACGCCGCCTCCCGTTGTCAGGGTTGGCGACAAAGTGACTATGTGTTTTATATATGGATGATTCCCATCGTAGTCCATATACCAACCATTGCCCTCATTGGCTCCACCTGGATTCGGGTTGGTATAAGAATCGTAACTGTATTGTTGCACATCTCCACCCGTATCACGATCAGAATCAGTAAGACGGACACGTGATGGATTACCGGTAATTAAATCGCTATAATCTTTCCATGGCATCCGACTGAGATCACCCCATCCGGTAATGGCATGCCCGCCACTGCCTATAACCGGATTACCACTATAATCAACAGCATTAGTTGGCCAACTGATACTCAAACCTACAAGGTTGCATTTTCTAAGATTATTTGCGATTTCTTTTGCACCATTGCTATTACTCCATGGATATTTTGGAATTTTATTCCCATAAACAGTCACAACCGTGTATGGATTACCCGGCCAAACATTATTGGCTGAAGCAAGCCACCAGTTTAAAGCAGTATCTGTCCAGCCACCATTAGCTATGCCAAAATGACCAGTAAGATCAGAATATATATCCTCTGCACGATTCTGTACACTTGCACCGTTTCCATATCCTGCTCCTGCAAGTATATTTGCTGCGGTTGCAAGATAACATGAATTATTGAAACCAACCTTGTCCGTATCAGGTGGAGGATTCATTTTCATATAGGTACACGATGTTAACAAGCTTGTGATCAGTACCGCTAAAAAAATAAACGTCATTTTTGTCCGGCTGTTGATCTTATATTGTTTTTTCATTTTGCCCCCTTTTGCCCCCTTTTGCCCCCTTAAGATATTATAATTTTTTTTATTCAGTATCCTCTTCATATCCATCAAAACAACAACGGTACTCTTGTGACTTGTCAAGCAACTCTATTTAAGGTTAAGTTGGAGCTCCCTGACTGGAAAATTGTCAGATCACTTATGGACGGTGCAACCCCAAGTGAAATCTAAGTGCGGTTTGTCTGATAACCTGCCGGCCCACCATAAAAAAGAACATGATATTTTTTTACCTCAACAGCCATAATAATCCTCCTTTAAATTAAAATATTAAAAAACAGCCCACGACACTGTATATCCTAAAATTTCGGATATAATCTTTTTAATTTTATCCGAGCATCATTTGTCCGAAATTGCCAGTCGACCTTGGCCTGTTTGTTGTTTCGATCGGTG
>DAOWOC010000096.1 GCA_030642225.1 Deltaproteobacteria bacterium | reverse complement strand
GGACACATAAGAGACTTTTGGATATACTTGAACCAAATCAGCAAACTGTTGATGCGCTGATGAAATTGGAGCTTTCTGCAGGTGTTAACGTTGAAATTAAGCTTTGATATCTTTAAGAGTAAGGCTTGTTGAGGAAAGGCGGAAGTTATGGCTAATGGAATTATTGGAAAGAAACGCGGGATGACACGTATTTTTGATGAATATGGAAAAAGTATCCCTGTGACCGTTATTGAAGTGGGGCCTTGTACGGTAATTCAAATTAAACAAGAGAAAACTGATGGATATACCGCCTTACAGCTTGGTTTTGAACCAAAAAGAGAAAAAAGATGTAATAAGCCTTATATCGGACATTTTAAATCAGCGGATAAGGGTTGTTTTAGGATTTTAAAGGAATTTAAAGTAAATGATCCGGAAAATTATAGTCCAGGGATATTGTTAACAGCTGAAATGTTTAAACTTGGAGACATTGTTGATGTCATAGGCACCAGTAAGGGAAAAGGTTTCACGGGTGTTATGAAAAGATGGGGGTTCCATGGTGCCAAGGCCACGCATGGCAGCAAGGACTTTCACAGACATCCAGGTTCTATCGGTTGTAGTGCCACACCTGGGAGAGTTATCAAAGGTCATAAAATGGCGGGACATTCTGGTAATGCACGTATTACAGCCAAGAATTTGAAGATTGTAGATGTATTGGTTGAACATAATCTTATTTATGTTAAAGGCGCAATTCCAGGTAGTAAAAATGGTATAGTCCAAGTGTTAAAAAAAGGTTCAGAAATTGTTTAATACTTGTTTAAGAGGTATCAAATGCCGGTTGTAAATATAGTAAATATGAAAAATGAAAAAGTGGGTGAATTAGAGCTTAATCCCCTGATTTTTGCAGCTACAGTTAACTCTCACCTTGTACATCAGGTAGTGACTGCTCAAATGGCAGGACGAAGGGCCGGAACTCATGCTGTAAAAGGAAGATCTCAGGTCAGGGGGGGCGGCAGAAAGCCTTTTAGACAAAAAGGGACAGGGAGAGCCAGACAGGGGACGAGCAGAGCTGGGCAATATAGGGGAGGCGGAGTAGTGTTTGGGCCTGTTCCGAGATCATATGTGCAGAAAACTCCTAAAAAAATGAAAAGAAATGCATTAAAAGGTGTTCTTACAGGCAAGGTAAATGAAGGTTCATTAATAGTGCTTGATAATTTTGATATGTCTGAGATAAAAACCAAGATTTTTATCCAAACAATGGAAATTCTTGATTCTATAAATGCCCTGATAATCACTGATAGTGAAAACATTAATCTTTGTAAATCATCGAGAAATGTCAAGGGGTATAAATTATTACACGTTGATGGCTTGAATTGTTTAGATATTTTAAAATATAAGAAACTTATTTTGATTAAGTCTTCAATACCTAAGATTGAGGAGGCTCTCGCGGCATGAAAGAGTTGCATAAAATATTGCATAGCCCGATGATAACAGAAAAGGGCACATCCCTGAAGGAAGATAATCAGGTTCTATTCAAGGTTGATTGTTCAGCTAATAAACTTGAAATAAAATATGCTATTGAAAAAGCCTTTAAAGTTAAAGTTCTGGATGTAAGGACGATGCGTGTTAAGGGTAAAACAAAGCGTTATGGGCGTTATATAGGTAAGAAATCCGATTGGAAAAAAGCAATTGTAACATTGGCTCAGGGAAATAACATCGAGTTTTTTGAAGGCGTTTAATTTTATTTTTAAATATTGGATTTAAATATTAATATTGGGATTTAATTATGGGTATCAGAAAAAATAAGCCTACATCACCTGGAGTACGTTTTCAGACGTATCCTACTTTTGATGAGATAACAAAAAAAGAGCCTGAGAAGAGTCTTCTTGCTCCTCTTAAAAGTAAGGCGGGAAGGAACAATAATGGGCGTATAACTGTCAGACATCGTGGCGGTGGTCATAAAAGAAGGTATAGGATTATAGATTTTAAGCGTGAAAAGATTGATATACCTGCAAAAGTTGCATCAATTGAATATGATCCAAACAGGTCTGCACGTATTGCTCTTTTGTTTTATGTTGATGGTGAAAAACGTTATATCATAGCTCCATTGAAACTTGCTGTTGGCGATAAAATTATTTCAAGTTCAGAGGCCGATATAAAACCAGGTAATGCGCTGCCGTTAAAGAATATTCCCTTGGGAACTGTAATTCATAATATTGAGATGAGAGTCGGCCAGGGAGGGCAGTTGGTCCGTTCCGCCGGAGCAGGTGCTCAACTTATGGCCAAAGAAGGTAAATATGCCTTTATTAAGCTTCCTTCCAGTGAAGTTCGAAAGATATTAATCGGATGCAGGGCAACGATTGGGCAGATTGGTAATATAGAACATGAAAATATTTCAATAGGCAAGGCAGGCAGGGCAAGGTGGGTTGGTCGCAGACCAAAAGTCAGGGGTGTTGCAATGAATCCGGTTGATCATCCTCATGGCGGCGGTGAAGGTAAATCATCTGGTGGCCGTCATCCTGTTACACCATGGGGCGTGCCTACCAAGGGTTACAGGACGCGTAATAAAAAGAGTAGTGATCGTCTTATTGTAACAAGAAGAAAGAAATAGATTAAATATAGATAAAAGTTTGCAAGGAGGCTACTGTGCCACGTTCATTAAAAAAAGGGCCATTTATAGATGACCATATACTGGCAAAGGTTATTAAAGCACAGGAAAGTGGTGACCGCAGGGTAATTAAAACATGGTCAAGACGTTCTACAATAATCCCTGAACTGGTGGGTTTAACTATAGCCGTACATAATGGTAGAAAATTTATACCTGTATTTATAACTGAAAATATGGTGGGCCATAAATTGGGTGAATTTTCACCAACCAGGGTTATATATGGTCATGCAGGTGACAGAAAGTCACGGCTTAAAAGGAAATAATAGTTGATCAGGAGAGTTTCTAATGGAATCCAGGGCCATAGCAAAGCATATCAAAATATCGCCAAGGAAGGCCGGTATTGTAGCAAATGCAGTCAGGGGTAAAAAAGTCGGGATTGCTTTGAATATTTTAAAATTTTCAAATCTTAAAGCAGCTAAGCTTATTGATAAGGTAGTCCGTTCTGCTGTTGCTAATGCTGAAAATAATTATAATATGGATGTGGATAGTTTATTTATTAAAAGAATTTGTGTGGATCAGGGGCCGAGGCTAAAACGTTTTATGCCAAGGGCAATGGGGAGGGCGTCAAAGATTTTAAAGCCTTCAAGTCACATTACAATTATTTTGGATGAGAAATAAATAATAATCCTAAATTAAATAAGGAGAAAAAGTTTGGGCCAGAAAGTTCATCCCGTAGGATTTAGATTGGGAATAATCAAAACATGGGATTCAAAATGGTATTCTGATAAAAATTATGCAGAATTTGTTTTTGAGGATAAAAAAATCAGAAATTTTGTAAAGAAAAAGCTTTCACATGCCGGCATATCAAACATTGGTATTGAAAGGGCCTCAAACAGGATTAAAATAAAGATTTTTACAGCAAGACCTGGAATAGTTATTGGAAAAAAAGGGGCTGAGATAGAGATACTGAAAAAAGAACTCAGTCGTTTTGTCAAAGGTGAATTGATAATTGATATTGTTGAAGTCAGAAAGCCTGAACTTGATGCACAGCTCATAGCTGAAAATGTTGCATTGCAGTTATTGAGAAGGGTTGCTTTTAGAAGAGTTATGAAAAAGGCTGTTAATGCCGCTATGAAATTTGGCGCACAAGGTATAAAGATCTCATGCTCAGGCAGACTTGGCGGAGCTGAGATGGCAAGGCGTGAATGGTATAGGGAAGGTCGTGTCCCTTTGCATACTATGAGAGCTGATATTGATTATGGATTTGCAACATCCAATACAACATATGGAATAATTGGAATAAAGGTTTTGGTATTTAAAGGCGAAATTTTAGAATCATAATAGACGAGCCTGGTATTTAGTTTTCTGGAGATAATAAACTTATGTTAGCGCCAAAAAGGGTAAAACATCGTAAACAGCAAAAAGGCAGGATGAGGGGTAAAGCCAGCCGTGGGAATAAAGTGCAGTTTGGTCAATTTGGCCTGCAGGCTCTTGAATGCGGTAAGACAACCTCGCAGCAGATTGAGGCGGCTCGTATTGCAATGACCAGACATGTTAAAAGAGGCGGTCGGATATGGATCAGAATTTTCCCTGATAAGCCTTTTACAAAGAAAGCTGCAGAAACAAGAATGGGTAAAGGTAAGGGAGCGCCTGAAGGATGGGTTGCAATTATTAAACCAGGAAAGGTGCTATATGAAATGGAAGGGGTTGAAGAGGGTGTTGCAAGAGAGGCGTTCAGGCTTGCTGCTCATAAACTTCCATTTAAAACCAGATTTATCCTGAGGGGAGTAATAGCATGAAAGCAAATGACCTTCGTGAATTAAGCATAGATGAGCTTTTACAAAAAAAAGATGATTCAAATCAGGCTTTTTTTAATTTAAAAATTCAGCATGCTACCGGACAATTAGAGAATACGGCCTCATTGAAATTTGCTAAAAGAGATATTGCTCGTGTTAAAACAATTATTCGGCAAAATGAGATGTCCAAATAAGGAAGATTAGACAATGTCTGAACGTGGTAATAAAAGAACGCTTAACGGAATAGTCGTAAGTGATAAAATGGAAAAGACCGTATCGGTTGAGGTGGAACGGCTTGTAAAGCATTCTATGTATAATAAATATATACGCAGGAAAAAAAAGTACAAGGCCCATGATGCAACTAATGAATGCAAAGTGGGAGATCGTGTATTGATAATTGAGTCACGTCCCTTAAGCAAGGAAAAGAATTGGAAGATTAAACAAATTATTGAGAAGGCCAAATAGACCAGGCTTCTTTTATATAGGCGGAGCATGAAATGATACAATCACAGACAATTTTGCATTCAGCTGATAATTCCGGAGCTAAAAAGCTTTATTGTATAAAGGTATTGGGCGGTTCAAAAAGAAGATATGCATCCATCGGGGATATCATTGTTGTTTCTATAAAAGTCGCTATCCCAAATTCAAAGGTAAAAAAGGGTGAAGTCATGAGGGCTGTTGTCGTCAGGACAAAAAAGGAAATAAGACGCGATGATGGAAGCTACATAAGATTTGATGACAACTCTGCAGTTTTATTGAATAATCAGTCTGAACCCATAGGAACTCGTATCTTCGGGCCGGTTGCAAGGGAGTTGAGAAGGAAAAATTTTATGAAGATAATATCTCTTGCCCCGGAGGTTTTATAAATTTTGATTGCAATTGAGGAATAAAATGTCTCAAACAGGATTTCATATAAAAAAAGATGACAGAGTTATGGTTGTTGCTGGCAAAGGTAAAGAAAAAGACGGCAAAATTTAAAAGATTATAATGAAAAAAAATAGTGAAATAGTTGAGCATG
>DAOWOC010000336.1 GCA_030642225.1 Deltaproteobacteria bacterium | reverse complement strand
CCCATTGTTCCTTAATACATTCTATCTGGGATATAGTATTACTGAAAATTGATCCATCTGTATGCGGCAAAAATTGAGATGCCGTATATTTATCCATGAAATTAGGATTTTCACTCAGTTCAATGTTGGTCATTCCCCTTGCAAGTTCATGAGTATCAGCAAGCAGCTCTGCTGAAAGGCAGCATAAACGAGCACCTAACAGGGAACCATTGCCAAGGAAATAATATTTTTCAACAGGGAGTTCCGGCAGGAGCCCAAGGGTTATTGCATGGTTTATATTTATAAAATTTCCAAAACCACCGGCAATAATTATCCTGTCAAGGTCATTAATACTGAGGCCAACACTTTCAAGGAGTGTTACATAACCGGCAAACATGGCTGCCTTGGCGCGAATCAGATTGTCAATATCAGCCTCGGTTATTGTAATGTCCTGCTCTATAGCCGTATCATTAGCCCAGTCCAGAACATATTCATATCCTTCTTCTCCCTTTCTTACCCTTTCAGTATTAAGATTTCTATGGAATTTGCCGCTCTGGTCAATAATACAGCAGCTTAAAAGTTCTGACACAAGATTAATGAGTCCGGAACCGCAAATACCTTTTGCCTTTTTTCTGCCTATGGTTACAATCATTGGTTCATATGTAGAGGGATTAAGAAAAACATTTTCAATGGCCCCTGTTGTTGCCCGCATGCCGAATTTAATACCGCCTCCTTCAAATGCCGGACCGGCTGAACAGGAAGCAGTTGTCAGCCAGTCCTTGTTACCTATAACTATTTCTCCATTGGTGCCTATATCAATATATAGTGTTAAAGGGTCCTGTTTGGAAATTTGAGATGAGAGAATACCCGCCACTATATCACCACCAACGTAGCTCGCTACACAAGGAACAGCATATAATACAACATGTTTTCTTACCTCAATGCCGAGATCAGTTGCCCAGACAGGAGGGAATTCCCTTGCAGTGGGTACGTATGGGGCCTCGCGAAGATATTGAGGGTATATCTCTCCAAAAAGTTGTGTCATGGTAGTATTGCCGGCTACGGTCATACCGCTTACATTGGCTATATCCATGTCAGCCTGTTTTATGAGGTTGCTGATGATATTATTTATTGTCTGGACAGCAAGTCCCTGCATTTTTTTAAGTCCGCCCGGCTTCTGGCTATATATTATACGGGTAATCACATCTTCGCCATAGCTCAACTGGGCATTGTATTCAGCATATTCAGCAAGTTTTTTACCGGTGTTCAGATCAATGAGTTCTCCTCCGATTGTGGTTGTCCCAATATCTATGGCTATGCCGAGATGATCCATGGTAGTATCCCCGGCCTCAACCCTTACTATCCATTTAACGTCGGGCATGCCGTTATTAAAAGTCACGGTAACAGACCAGTTACCTTCTCTGAAAGCTCTTGCAAGATCCCTTATGCCACGCAGACCTATCTGGATATTGTCAAATCCATATTCTTTTTTTAAAGTAGATAAAAGACGTGTAACATCATCAACATTATCTATGTTTGTGGGCTCTTTTACATTCAGGCAGATTTTGACAAATAGCGGCAGATGCCCCTTAACCGAGGGGAGAGACTCAGCGGGCATGGCCTGCCTGAACCCTGCGGATTCTTTTTGCCGGCGATTTAAAACCTTGTGATCCATTATGGATTCAGGGGGAATTCGTATATCCACATCTGTTAAAACGGTTGAGGTACATGCCTGGACAAACCCCTTTTTCTTATCTTCAATTGAGAGGACATCATCTCCATCCTGACCCACTTCACCTGTTTCAAGTATAACCTTGCATTTTCCGCACACACCGGCGCCGCCGCATGAAGCATTTATATGTATACCTGCCCGCATAGCGATTTCAAGAAGATTCTCCCCTTTTTGTACACTTATATTTATATTATCAGGTAAAAAACAAACATTTACTTTTTCTGAATCAGGCATTTTTTTCCCCTTTTTATAGAATGAAATAGATGAATTTATCCTGTACTCCTAAAATTTATAGTATGCAGGCCGTTATTTTTTT
>DAOWOC010000301.1 GCA_030642225.1 Deltaproteobacteria bacterium | reverse complement strand
TTCTTCTTTACGAAACAACTTAATATTTACACTATACATTGCCCACATTTTACGGGCAACAGCCAAAGCCCCTTCTCTTTGTAGCGCTCTACTTTAAAAATGGATAAGCCGAGCCTAAACTATTTGACCCGCTCCCCGGATCATCCCCATGTGTTTGTCAAAAATCAACCCTTGTCAATATATCAGCATCACCATGTTTTATATCCTCACGTATAAGTGACAAAAGTCTTTTTGCAACCGGACCGATCTTTTTGCCGCCTATCTCATGGCCGTTATAAAGGACACCTGGTAGAGCATCAAGCGTAGTTCCAAAAAAAATCATCTCTTTTGCCTTATAAACTGCATCAGGTTTAAAGGGCTCAAATCTTATATCTGTCAGCAGCCCTTCGCTGACCAGCTTTTTTGCAAGCCAGACTGCCCTTGCCAGGGTAGTCCCTTCCAGTATTCTATCAAGCCCCGGGAATATAAGCCCGTCATCTCTGTCAACAATACCGATATTCTCGGTTGATCCTTCTGCAACATAACCATCCTCATCAAGACTAAGCACAAATTTGACTCCGGCATCCTGCGCCTCCCTTGCCATCATGACATTAGGAAGATAATTTAACGACTTAATATTGGCAAATACCCCGGGCTTTAACGGAATTTTACTTGTTATAACGCTTACGCCTTTTTCATACATTTCTTCGGGACATGGATGAAACATAGATATAAAAATATATAAATAGCTCTTTTTACAATCATATGGGTTTGCCGTCATACTACCTGGTCCTCTCCCGATAAAAAGTCTTATCATGCAGGTCGGAGAACCGCCTGCCTTTATAGTCTCAATTATGAATCCCCTGATATCAGGATATTCATCAGGTTCCCTGATAAATGCAAGTACCCTTGAATTTTCAAGTCTTTTCAAATGTGCTTCAAGCTGATAAATATTTCCATTAATACATTTAAATACCTCAAAAACACCATCCCCGCGATGAACCATATGATCATCAATCGGCACGGTCATGAGTACCGGATCACGGACAATCCCTTTCAAAAAGGTAGAATACATGGCAAGATAATCTGAATGATAAGGTTTTATGAATTTATCAGGATCATTTACAATATCTTTAAGGGTAATATGAGGTACTAACATGAAATTCTTCCTTTACAAATAAACGGATTGTATATGGTTTGAATATTATCTTTTTTATATTGGCACTAACATTAGATTATTCTATCATTTTACCGGTTTAAAAGATTATCATAGATGATGTTACGAGTTCTAATACCTTTATCATACGGCTTGTTTTCATTTTCTAATTTTACAGGGGCTGGTTTCAGACCAGCCTCTACTTTAAAACTGTCCTGTTTTCAGCAACACAAGTGTGCATGCATTCTCAGTAAAAATTCCATGCTGTTCTAATACCTTTTGCAGTGCAGTATTTTCTGCACCCGGGTTAAACACCACCCTTGTGGGATCAAGTTTAAGTATTTCATCCTGGAGTGAAGACGACACGGTTTCTGAAACATAGACCGTAAGCGTATCGACTTTATCATGAATATCAGTTAACTTATTGAATACCGCCAGGCCTTCAATTGTTTTAACTGCCGGATGGATGGGAATGACATGATGTTCATGTTCGAGTAAAAGTCGCACAGCCTTATTGGAGTATTTATCAGACTTTGAACTTGCCCCAAGGACAGCAACTTTCTCTTTATTATGGGCCATGATAATTCCTTTTCTGATAACTGATACAAGGAGAATAATCTTACAATTATTCTCCTTGCATGAAATTTACAGCACACCTTCCTGCCTAAGGCGATTGATAATCTCAGTCGTTGATTTACTGCGATCCATAGTATAAAAATGAAGCCCGGGGACCTGCTTTTTAAGCAATCCCCTGCATTGTTCAACAGCGAAATCTATACCTAAATTTAACACATCGCCCTTATCAGCTTCAGCCAGTTCGTCAAGTTTGCCTTGCAATGCATCGATGATTGTAGTTCCACAAACTTTAGAAAGCATCTGGGTCATCTTAACAGTATACACCGGCATTATACCAGGAATAATAGGAATAGTAATCCCGGCTGCCCTGCACTTTTCAACATATTGAAAAAAATAATTATTATCATAAAAATATTGAGCAATCACATATTCAGCTCCGTTTTGTTCCTTGAGTTTTAAAAATTCAATATCTTTTTCAAGGCTTTCAGCCTCAATATGTCCCTCAGGATATCCAGCGCACCCAAGTGTAAAATCATAACGTTTTTTAATAAAAGCTATTATATCCGAAGCATAGGAAAAACTGTCGGGATGCGGAGTATAATTATCTTCCCTTGGTTTATCCCCTCGAATAACAAAGATTGTTTCAATGCCTATATCTTTATACTTGTCCAAAACTTCTGTAAGTTCATC
>DAOWOC010000025.1 GCA_030642225.1 Deltaproteobacteria bacterium | reverse complement strand
GTTTGAGGGTTGCGGCCTTTTCGCGAAGATTTATTTTTTACCAAAATTTTACCAAATCCGCTGATCAACAAATCTTCCTCTCTCTCTAATACCTGCTTCATTATTTCGAGCAGGCTTTCAACCATATCTCTTGCCTTACTTTTACTAAAACCGATCTTTAAATGAACATTATTAATGATTTTTTCTTTTGTCATTGCCATACAATATCTCCTGAACTTAGTCTAAATACTTTTATAGCCTTTTATTTTTTATCCAAACTTTAAATAAACCTGACCCGACACTCTCTGTCAAGACATATTATCTATTTTTTAATAAAGATTTTGTTTTTAATAAAAATTTTGTTTTCAATAAAAATTTTAAAAACCTTGGTGATCTAATAAAAAAACACTTATTGTTATAATAATGACAACTTTTTACAAATTTATCAATATTTTTTTATATATGTTTTACTTAATTTAATTTCTTGATATTATTATCTTATCAAATTAATCTCAATTTTAAATAACAGCTTAAAAATTTCTTAAGATCATAAAATATAGATTAGCAGGTTTTCCACATAAAAAGGATTTTAAAATGAAGCCCATTGTTGCGGATAAATACAAAATAAACGCAAAAATAGCAGGATTAAAAGCTCGAACCCTCGCCCTTGATCCCAATATAGTATCTGAAGTTGAAAAGATAATTCAACGGGTGGCTTTAAATGGTGATGACGCAGTTATTGAATATTCCAGAAAATTTGACTGTAAAGATATAACCAGTAAAAATATGTACGTAACACAGGATGAAATAAATAAGGCAAAACACCTTGTTGACATTGATTTCATATCAATTATTAATGAGGCAATAGCAAATATTGTTTCATTTCATGAAAAACAGATACAGAAATCATGGTTTACCACCAGGGATGACGGCACAATTTTAGGACAAATGGTCCGTCCGGTAGAAAAGGCAGGGTTATATGTACCGGGTGGCATAAAGGGTGAAACTCCGCTAATTTCATCGGTTCTCATGAACGCTTTGCCTGCTGGGATTGCCGGTGTTAAAGAGCTTATCATGGTTACACCTCCAAAGTCAGATGGGAGTCTTGACCCACATCTTCTTGTAACTGCCGATATGGTGGGAGTTAATAAAATATTCAAGGCCGGAAGCGCCTGGGCAGTTGCTGCAATGGCCTATGGGACAGAAACCATCCCCAAGGTGGATATTATTGTCGGGCCTGGCAATATCTATGTTGCATATGCTAAACAGGTTGTTTCCGGCATGGTTCGTATTGATATGGTTGCAGGCCCGAGCGAAATTTTAATTCTCGCTGATGAAACAGCAAATCCCGTGCATATTGCAGCAGATATGCTGTCACAGGCTGAACATGATCCGGCAGCCGCCGCCATACTGATCTGCACTGACTCTGAGATTGCCAACGAGACATGTATTGAATTGGATAAGCAAATTCAAAGACTCCCCCGAAAAGATATTGCAGAAAAATCAATCAACACCAATGGTGTTGTATTTATTGTAAAAAATTTAGATGATGCTGTTGAGATTGCCAATGATATAGCCCCTGAACACCTTGAACTTTTATTAAAAAGTCCATGGGATCTCCTTGCGCAAATAAGAAATGCCGGCGCCATATTTATCGGTGATAATTCACCTGAATCTGTTGGGGATTATTTTGCAGGGCCGAACCATGTACTTCCTACTGCAGGTACTGCGAGGTTCTCTTCTGCCCTTGGTGTTGAGAATTTTATAAAAAAGAGCAGTATTATTTCCTACTCCCAAAAGGCCTTAAAAAAAGATGGGGATAAAATTATGAAAATGGCCAGGATTGAAGGGCTGGAAGCTCATGCACGTTCGGTTGAGACCCGCTTTTCGGACAAATAAAAACCTGGTATTAATGACCGGATTCTGGTTATCCTTAAATTAAAATTACAAAATAATCTACTTATATTTTGTTTTTATGTAGAACTACTTTGTTTAAGCCTTAACTTTAATCGTTTTTGCCCTTTTATCACGGATACAGAAAATATCATGGGTTTCGTCCCCGCGTTTTAAAGTCATTTTAATCGCCTCACCGGCATAACCTACAAATAAAGGCACAAGCTCTTTTGAACTCATATCCATGGTAAACCGATCATTAAAAGCCAGAATTATATCTCCCACTTTAACACCTGCGGCATGGGCTGGAGAATATGGGATAACTGTTTTAATTATTGGAAAGATATGAAGCCCGAGTTTAACCCTTTTCAAGGTAAACCCGAGTCGACCGTCGGCATCTATAAATTTTGGCCCGGCTATCTTTTCATAAACCTCGTTATAGGCATTATTTATAGCGGTAAAATTACGTGATAATTTTTTATCCGATAATTCCTCAGGATATTGCTTTGTATCAGGATGATATCTTTTCACAAGTCTTCTATATGCACTTTTTAACTCATTTAATGTAACATCCTCATTTATCCCAAGTATTCTGTAATAGCTATCCATAATATGCAAACCAATCAATGCCTATATTTATAATTTTTAATTTCATAGAAATATACATTTTTATACAATTTAAATATCAGTATAACAACGTATTTAAAATACAATTTTATCCAAAAATATTCATCTGCACCCAACATAAATAAAGCCGAATTTTTTTAATAATAAAAAATATTTAATCTCTATGTTTTTTATCTTGACACAAAATATTTCATAAGTTATTAGTTGATTAATAAATCAATTGTATATCAAGGTAATCTTCAAATCAGTCATAAATTAAAAATTATTCATTCTAAATTAATTTTCCGCTAAAAGAGGTTTCTCATGACAGTTCCCATTACAGAAGATCTAAATGTTATAAAACAACGTATCCAAAATTTATTATTGTTTATAAGCAAAGCCCTTGTTGACGCCAATGATGAAGTCACAGTAGAGTTAAAAGGGGAAAGTTCGATCATCCTTGCACAAATCAGGGCACCGAGGGTAGAAAGGGGGAAACTAATCGGCCGCCAGGGAAAAACCATTGAGGCTATTCGTACTATTGTCAGTGGTACTGCCCAAAAATCAGGTATAAGGGCTTATGTTGAAATTTTAGAAGACGATTTTTAACTATTTTTTTATAATAATTGTCTATTAAAATTTATATAACAATTTCAAAAAATCTTACATAAATTATTTTTTTAACATAAAAGTTAAATAAACCATTCACAAATTAATGCATATATTCTTATTTTAAGGTTTTTTAAACACAAAATTGTAACCTTTTAATAATTATTTTGTAACTTGTAACATGCAATATCAAATTCTATAATTAATCTTTATTCTTACAGGAGATAATCATGGAAGATAAAACAATTGACGATTTTGCAGTTGTAGATAAAAAACCCATAATGTGCGACGGTGACAGAAATCATTATTGTCCTTATTACTCTGATTGCCTTGATATAGCTGTAAATAAAAAATGGGAAAGCTGGAACTGTTGTAACTGTAACCTTAAAAATATAAATGTTATAGATATAATGAGAAAAATCGAACAAAAAAAACCTGTTATGCTGAATCATCAATGGGTTAAAAGACTAACCGAAGAATTACAACCTTATTTCTGATAATCAATCATCAACAGCTGTTTTATATTTGATGAACCTGTAAAAAATCATCAACTTTGATCAAAAAAATTAAAGACAAATCACTGCATCTTATGATATTTATATATATATATTAATTATATATATATAAAATCTTTTAAAGAGAGCTTATAGATGAGGATAATCGAACCCTGCTTCCAGATACTTACCCCTTTTGATTCACAAAATATTCTCACAAGGATAGAACATGCAGGCCGCACCTGTTATAAATCAGAAACACAAATAAGCGCTGAATCAGCCGTTAAATTTATTAAAAGCATTATTCAATCCGGACATTTAAGTGTAATTGAACATGAATCAATTACACTTAAATTCATATGTGACAGAGGCGTGACCCATGAACTGGTTAGGCATCGTCTCGCAGCCTACTCACAGGAATCAACAAGGTATTGTAATTACAGCGGAGAAAAATTCGGGAATGAAATTACAGTAATAAAACCGCCCTTCTGGTCAGAAAACGATATAAAATATAAAATCTGGCTGAAAACCTGTGAAATTTGTGAAAAAAACTATCTTGACATGATATCACAAGGGGCCAGGCCCCAGGAGGCCAGGAGTATTTTGCCAAACTCACTAAAAACCGAGATAATCATGTCTGCAAATTTAAGGGAATGGAGGCATGTTCTGGATTTGAGATGTCAAAAAGCTGCACATCCTCAAATTCGTCAAATAATGTTACCCCTGCTTAAAACTTTTAATGAAACTCTTACAGTTATATTTAATGATATCTATAAAAAATACAAGGGATCAATTGAATCACCACCTTTTCCACTTGCCAATTATCAGGGCACATACTCAACTTGATCCATTTGAACCCCTGATTCATTGAAAAGTTCGATAGCAAGAGAATCATTATAAAATTCTTTAAAAAAAACCTGCGTGATACCAACAGCAATAATGGATTTAGCGCAATGAGCGCATGGGCTTGCGGTTACATATATTACAGCACCATCAACCGTTATACCGAACCTGGCGCATTGCAATATGGCATTCTGCTCCGCGTGAGTTCCACGGCAAAGTTCTGAACGCTCACCAGATGGGATCTTGAGCTTTTCTCTTAAACATCCAATCTCCAAACACTCACGAAGACCGGAAGGGCTCCCGTTATAACCGGTTGATAGAACACGGTTCTCTAAGGTTATTACAGCGCCTACTTTTCTGCGCTTACAGGTTGAACGGGTAGAGACAAGATCTGCCATCCTCATAAAATATGTTTGCCAGTCAGGCCTTGAATAATTCATAAATAACTAAAAAAAATTAAACATTAATATAATCAAGATCAATATACCATAAATTACAAGACATTATAGGTATGCTCAAGGACCGACACATTTCTCATGCTATCCTGTTTTGCCATATATTCATTTATAGCTTGTTTATTTATGCACTGGCTGTACATTGACCAGCAATTTTCTTTCTGGCAAAAACTTCTACGACCATTGGAATCTTCCCTGACCTCATGATTTTTACATGTTTTACATATACTTAACAGCATAAATAATTTCTCCTGCAAATAACTCCATTTTTATATAGCAATTAATCACTGATATTTTTTACAAAACTATCACTATTGTGCTTATCAAAATTAATGCCAAAGTATTTCATAAAAATGAATTTTATATACCCCTTAATAAAAGCTATTTATAGCATATCTTTTTAAAATAAATCTTTTAAAGATAAATATTAATAATATTTAACCAGGATACTGTGGTAAATTCTACACACTATTTCAATTTTAGTACTGTATCTTTGTTATATTTTTCATCATCACGCATAGGATAATCCACATTAAAATTCAACCCACGGGACTCTTTTCTTAATAAAGCAGATTTCACAATAAGTTCTCCGAGCAATGCAAGATTCCTTAATTCTACCATATCCCTTTGCAAAAAAGCGTCATTATAATGTTCCTCAATCTCTTCCCTTATATGTGACAAGTGGGCAAGGGCTAATTTTAATCGTCTGTTAGATCTTACAATTCCAACATAATTCCACATTATTCTTCTAATAATATCCCAATCATGCGCTATTAATACAAATTCATTGTTCGTGCCACCTTGCCGATGTTCTGATTTATCTTTATCAAACAGCCATTCGGAGACAATCGGCAGGGAATTTTTTGACCTTTTGTCAAAATCCTCACTGCATTTGATAAATACCCTTTTTGAAAACACAACCGCCTCTAAAAGTGAATTGGATGCCAAACGATTGGCGCCATGGAGCCCGGTGCATGCTGTTTCCCCAATCGCATATAACTGATCAATATCGGTTCTGCCCCATTCATCGGTTGAAACACCTCCGCACATATAATGTGCCGCAGGCACAACAGGTATTGGTTCTTTTGTAATATCAATACCAAAAGACAAACATTTATTATAGATATTAGGAAATCTCCCCTTTAAAAAATCCGCATCCTTATGAGAAATATCAAGAAAAACAGAATCATCACCTGAATTCTTTAACTCGCTGTCAATAGCACGCGCTACCACATCCCTGCAGGCCAGATCTTTCAGGGGATGATAATTTCCCATAAAGGGATTACCATGCCTGTCTATTAATATACCGCCCTCGCCTCTTACCGCCTCTGAGATCAAAAAATTCTTGGCATTAGGGTGATATAATACAGTTGGATGAAACTGCACAAATTCCAAATTGGAAACCGAGCTCCCTGCTCTGTAAGCCATTGCTATGCCATCACCTGTGGCTATATCAGGGTTGGATGTATATAAATAAACCTTACCACACCCCCCTGTGGACAATATTGTATAATGTGCAACAACAGAAACAACTTTTTTAGATTCTTCATCAAGTACATAAGCACCCCAACACTTAGAATCCATTTTCCATAAAACATCCCCCCGCCACATGGAATGAGACTCAATGATCAAATCAACAGAAAGACTGTTTTCAAGAATCTGTATATTGGGATGTGCCTCAGCCTTTGCAAGGAGTACACTTTCAATCTCCTGGCCGGTTATATCACCCGCATGTATTATCCGTCTCTTCGAATGCCCGCCCTCTCTGCCAAGGTCAAATGCTTCATCATCACCCTCACTTTTATTAAACCTTGTTCCAAGGGCAATAAGTTCGTCTAAGGCATTGGGGCCTTCTTTCACAACCATTTCAACAATATCCTCATGACACAATCCATCGCCGGAATTCAAGGTGTCCTTTATATGCAGATCAAAAGAATCATCTTTTCCCATTACTGTAGCAATACCTCCCTGGGCAAGGTTGGTAGATGTATCCTTTTTTTGTTTTTTTGTAACAATTACAACACGGCCAAGCTCAGCAGCCTTATTCGCAAAACTCAAACCGGCTATACCACTCCCGATAATCAAAAAATCAGTTTCCAGAGACATAACAATAACCCCCTGCAATTATTTATAATAATATCTTAAATAATAAAATAAAATTATCTGATATCAATTACTTGACAATATTATTATTTAATACGTAATATTAAACAATAATTAAAAATTTTATAATCTTAAAAAAATTAAATAATTTTACTAAAATGACAATTTTAAAAAAACTGCTCTGTTGCTTACGCTTCCTTGCAGGATATCTGCTTATAATAAATTTTTTTCTTCCATCCTTATTATACGCTAATAAAAGCGTGCCATCACTCCTTATAAATAAACCTGTATATGATTTTGGTCAAACAGAAAAAGGGACAATAATTACTCATGATTTTCCCATCATGAACACAGGGGACAAGCCTCTTTTGATAAAAAGGGTCAAAGGCGGCTGAGGCTGTATAGTCGCCGATTTTGACAGGCGGATCCTTCCAGGTATGGAGGGAAAAATAACCATCAGGATTAATACAAAAAATTATCATGGTAATATAAGCAAAACAGCTCATGTCTATTCCAATGACCCGCTAAACCCCATGAGCAGGCTTAAGATCATAGGCAAAATAAAAGAACTAATCACTACTGAGCCAAGACGGCTTTTATTAAGCGCCCTTGAGGATGAAGATGCCTCTGGAAAAATTACAATCACCAATAATACAGATAGCGATATGCTGCTGGAAATCATTAAAAAACCTTTCCCACGATTGGTTAATCTGGAACTCATTACAGTTGATAAAGGGAAAATATATATTTTAAAAGCGACCGCAAACAGCAGGAACGCAATCAATACGAGCATAACTGTCAATATCAAAACGAATAATGACAAAATCCCATTATTGAGATTAAAGCTGCGGCTTAATATCAGGCCTGTTATTGAAGCAAGGCCTGATATCCTGAATCTCGGGACAATAAAAATCAATCAGGATTACAGACCATATCCACGTCTGATTACCATTTCCAATAATGGCGATACCCCTGTTTCTATCAAGGATATTGATTTTGACAATTCTGTCTTAAACGTGGAAATAAAGGAATTATCGCCTGGAAAACGCTGGAGATTATCAATTCTTCCAAATATTCAAAATAAAAAAGACCTTACGTTTAACAAAAAAATAACCTTAATTACAAACCACAAAAAACATCCCAAAATTATAATCACTGTAAAAGGAAAGGTATCCCATTCATGCAAAAACACCCGATAAAACTTGTTGCCTTTGATTGTGACGGGGTTCTTTTTGATTCCAAAATGGCCAATAAGGCTTTTTATAATCATATCTGCGAACAAAACCAGCGGCGACCGCTTTCTGATAAAGATATTGATTATGTGCATGCCCATGCAGTAAACGAGGCGATTGATTATCTCTTTAAAGAAACTCCTGAACTCCTTTACAAGGCATCAGCATATGCAAAGCAGGTGGATTACACCCCTTTTTTCAGTTATATGAAGATTGAACCTTTTTTAATAGAAATTTTAAATTTTCTCAAACCAATGATACCGATCGCTGTATTGACAAACCGTACAACAACCATGAACGCGCTTCTTCAAACATTTGAATTGGACGGAATATTTGATATGGTAGTCACTGCAATGGATGTTAAAATTCCTAAACCTGATCCCGAAGGCATGAAAATACTTATAAAAAAATTTGACATATTGCCCCATGAAATCTTATACATAGGCGATTCTGTTATTGATCAGCAGGTTGCAGCAACAACAGGTGTTTTTTTTGCGGCATATCAGGATATTAACATGAAGGCGCATTTTTATCTTGATAATCTAAAAGATATTAAGCCTATTTTCTCTCAGCCGTGGGCACTTACACCTCTTGGTGCTGAATAAAGGAGTAATAATATGAACCGCTGGCCGGTGCATGTGGCAAGAATTATTTTAGGCCTTTTTTTCGGCATATTGCTTTCACGTTTTTTTATGCCAAATGCTTCAATCCTGCAAATGGCAGGATTCGGAGTCTGTCTTGTGGGACTTGCTTATTTCATGGAGTTTCTGAGAAGTACACGTAAAAAATCATCGGATAAATAAATATCTTTAAAAAATATT
>DAOWOC010000332.1 GCA_030642225.1 Deltaproteobacteria bacterium | reverse complement strand
CGGCATCAAGAACAGTGCGATATGCTGCAACTACATTACCTACATATCCGGGGCCTTTCATTCTCCCTTCTATCTTTATTGCATTAACGCCTGCCTGTTTAAGCCTGCCTGTCCATTTTATACCTGACATATCATTACATGAAAAAAGCGATCCATTCTCTTTGCCCCATTTATAAATACGTCTGCATGGCTGCGTGCATTGGCCTCTTAAAGAACTTTTCCCTCCAAGCGAACTGCTCATAAGACACAACCCTGAATATGAGAAGCATATTGCCCCATGTACAAAGACCTCTATTTCAATATTGGAACGGGATTTTATCCTGGCAATCTCGTCAAAAGTACATTCTCTTGCAAGATTTACACGTTTAAAGCCAAGTCCCAAAAGAGTTTCAGCTCCTGCGCTGTTATGTGTCGTCATCAAGGTACTTGCATGAAGCCTCAGCTTTGGGAAAAGCCTTAAAGCAAGACGCGCAACCCCTAAATCCTGAATAATCAGGGCATCAGGCTGCATAACATTGAGAGCGGCAAGAATATCCAAAATCCTTGGGGTTTCATGCTCAAGGACAAGACCATTTAAAACAACATAAAGTTTTTTGCCATTATTATGAGTATATTCAATCAGTCTTGCCATTTCATCAATAGTGAAATTCGGGGCAAGGGCGCGGGCATTGAATTTTTTCAATCCTGCATAAAAGGCATCTGCTCCATTATCAAGCCCGGCAAAAAAAGATTCGAATGATCCTGCTGGCGCAAGGATTTCCATTTATATTATCCCTCCCACATCTCAAGGTCTTTGACAAGCTTTACTAAGCCCCTGGCCGAGGCATTAAAAAGCTTTTCGCCTTTTTCCCTGCTGGCCAAAGAAGGTGTTCCCCATACCCCGCCGGGCCAGAAACGTCTTTTATCCCTTACCAGAATATTTGGGGGAAATGACGGATATTCATCCGGTGCAGAGCCAATAACATGTTCCGGCCTTAAATGCATCATGACAGATGTCTCAACCTCGCCTG
The DNA here is from genome assembly GCA_030642225.1 of Deltaproteobacteria bacterium. GTDB lineage: Bacteria > Desulfobacterota > DAOWOC01 > DAOWOC01 > DAOWOC01 > DAOWOC01. The sequence goes on along the minus strand of DAOWOC010000332.1, from coordinate 1,058 downwards.
CATGGGAATCTTTGAGATTTTCAACCAACCCGTCCCAGGACGCAAGCCCGAGATTGAGTATTGACAACACAGAGGCCTTCATCTCGGGGAGTTCCTCCATCATGGCATCCGCTGTTTCAAGTATTGAGGACATATGGGTACCGCCCGCATGACCGGAGATCAGTACAAAATTGCGAAGCCCATGATTATAAAGAGATGTTATAATATCCCTGACAAGCGCTCTAAAGGTATCTCCCTTTATGCTTATTGTCCCAGGGTGGTGTACAGTGCTCCTGCACATACCGAAATATACAGGCGGGGCAACAAAAACAGTATAAAGCTCGGATGCTTTTTTGGATATTTCATACATATGGATAATATCGGTCCCAAGCGGGAGATGCGCCCCATGTTCCTCTATAGCGCCAAAAGGGATGATAACACTTTTTGTCTTTTTAAGCCCCTCCTCAAAAAGAGGCATGGTTATATTTTCGAGTATCATTCAGATTCCTCATAAAAAATTATTAAAAAAGGACTTTATGTTATCATTAATAATAGTATATTGGCAATTAAGTTAATTTAACGACCTTATAAAAAAAAAATTAATTTTTTTCCAAAGCAGTTAAATATGGTTATAAACATGTGATTATAAAATTATGATAGATTTACATATACATACAAAATACAGCTCGGATGGACAATATCCACCACTTGAAATTATTGAAATGGCTAAGGCAAAAGGCATTAAAACCATTGCCATAAGCGATCACAACACTGTGGAAGGTATCCCTGAGGCCATTATTGCCGCATCAAAACATAATATCGATCTTATCCCGTCAATTGAGATCAACAGTTATTTTAATTCCTTTGATCTGCATGTCCTCGGATATTTTATTGATTATAACGATAAAACCCTTCAGGACTGGCTGATGGATATCCATCAACAGAAAATAATACAGTCTGAGGCAAGGGGGGAAGCCCTCAGAAATATTGGGCTTTTTATTGATGATAATTTGCTGCAAAAGTATTCCCAGGGGAGAATTCCAACAGGATATTCTTTTCTCTCGGCTCTGTTAAACGAT
>DAOWOC010000134.1 GCA_030642225.1 Deltaproteobacteria bacterium | reverse complement strand
GTGGCATCTTGTATCTTCTCAATTATTTTACCCTCGTGGTTTGATTGAAATATCTCAACCTCAAGACCAAGCGATTTGCCAAGTTTAATTACATCATTATTTATTTCTTCAAGGGTAGATGAACCGTAAAAATCTTTTTCCCTTTTTCCAAGCATATTAAGGTTGGGGCCGTGTATTACAAGTACCCTTTTCATGCCTTGCATCTCCTTTTATTATTTATTAACTAAGGATACCCCATGGGGATCAATATGACCATTAATTTCAATTTATTTCTGTTTAATATCTATAAACCAGAGCATGATTTATTGTAAATTATTTTATTTTGTGTATAAATAAAATAATTAATAGATTTGTGTTATGTTTGAAATAGTAATTTAAATTTATCAACACAATTGGAGATGGGGATGAAACAGATAGATACAAAGTTAAAAATCAAGATAGGTGCTGTTGCAATTCTGCTCGGATTAATAGGGGTAATTATTTATCAGAATATATCATCCATTGATATAAAATTTTTTGCATGGCAATTCAGCACACCTCTTATAGTTTTGATCATTATTGCAATGCTTACAGGTTTTTTATTTGGATTTTTAACATGTAAATTTTATGCCTCCAAAAAAAAATATATAGGGCAAGGTCACAGTAGCAAATAAATCACAAATATGATGGATTTTTTATCTTAAAGACATAATTATTTTATTATTGTATCATATTTCCAGTCAAAAAGAATGGCTGTGTCTGTCTCATGCTTTAGTATAATCTCAGAGCTGCTTGTGGCATAACCTATTATATTGGCAAAAAGTCCTTTTCTTTTAAGACGTGATATTACCTTTTTTGTGTTTTTTCTCTGCACACCAAGGATAAAACCAAAGCTCAGGAATGTACAATACCAGTCAAGGGGTGTTATGCCCTTGGGTATTTTGATGGCCTTGAGATCAATTATTCCGCCCACATTTGATGTTTCAAGCAGGATGGCAATGGTGCCCAATATCCCAGCGTTTGAAATATCTTTTCCTGCTGTTAGCATGCCTTCTTCTGCAAGTCTTCTTAGGGCAGTATAACGTCCCCTGATCTGCTGATTTGATTTGCCGGTTGTTGTGTTCCATGCATGGCACCAGTTATTCGGCCGTGTCCCTTTTAGGTCTGTTACAAAAAGCAAGAGATGGTTGGGTCTGAGAGTAGAACTCAAAAGCGGTTTTTTTGCAGTACCGACAACTGTTACTGTTGCATTGGCAAGGCTGCCTGTGGGGAGAATATGTCCGCCATCTATGGTAAGTCCAAAAATTTGCGCTGCCTCTGCCATCCCGCAAATAATTTTTTTCAGGTTATCCTCATCCTCTGCCCCTGCAGCGTTAACGATTTTAAGCGGTTTGCCGCCCATTGCGGCTACATCATTGACAGAGGCAAAAACAGCGCTTCTGCCGGCAAAATACGGGGCTTTTCTGCAAATTTCCGGCTGAATCGAATCACATGCAATTACAATATATTCTCCACCATGACGCAATAAAACACCATCTTCATCAAGAATGCCATCAGGCGCAAGCGAACCCATGGCCTTAAGTGCCGACGGTATTTCACGTTTTCTTGTAAGACCCTCGAAGTTGCGTATTCCATTGATGATTTGTTTTATGTCCATGAATATGTTGCCTTTATAAATACTTTTTATCTTTTATACAGTGAGGTAATGGGTTGATATCCTGTTTTGGAGGCATGGGGGTGAAACTGAAATAATATGAGAAAAAATCCTTTGCAAGCAGTCTTAAATGATAAAATAATTCAGTCGCAACATGGTCAGAAGGTTCCTTGTTATCAACCATTTTTTTCAGCGTCCTTATTATAGTAGTGCATTTAACAGCATTGGCCCCGGCATTTTTAATGAGCTCGGGGTTTCCTCCATGGAGAATACCTGAACGTGCCATTTTCCCCATGGTAAATATCCTCTTCCAAATAGATTCGGCATATGTACTGATTTTTTCCGGCTCATAGTATTTTCTTCCGATTTTCCATGATAATGGGGTACGTTCAAGTGCAAATGCAGTAATACGTATATTTGATATTTCTCGTTTTAATGTCTGAAGGTCGTTTGCATCAATCTCCCTGAGTGATAATTTTTTATTGTTATTAATATTCTTTTCAGAAAGCGAGAAGAAGATTGAATCTGCTATTATTGTATTTGCCTCAGGATATAACGGGTGTTCAAGGTGGGGGCCGCTCAGGATGATATGACCTTTATGATATTTTTTCATCAATACAGCTGTTTTGCCAAGGAGTATCTCTCTGGCTTTTTCAGGTGAAGAGAGAAAGTCTGTTTTAGGTGTAAAATCGGAATAGAGCGCAAGACTGATAGCATCGCTGGATTCCTCCATAGGAGGGCCGCCGTATAATGGGGCCACAAAATGGTCTTTACTGTAAAACGGTGGTATCCCCATGGATTGAAGGGAAATATCCTCTCTTACAGGATGAAATACATAGGCGCAGCCATAAGGAGAAGAATATTTATTGGAAGGTTTAGCCGCTTCAGGCAGTTCATCTACTATATTCGCAATCCTGACTTCAACAAGGTCAAATAAGCCGAGTGATTCTGATGTTGATTTCATCATCATACAGGCGCCAGCACATGAGCCAAAATAGAGCCCGCCCACTTTTAGAAAGTTTACTATTTCATTTCGGCCAGTCAGCCCAAGCCCATGTGCAAGCGCAAATGTTTCACCTCCTGAGATGAGCAAGGTATCCCTGTCATGAAGAGCACCATCAGACACATCATGCTCATCAAGAAAAATAATATCATCAAAACCCATGTTTTCTAATATATCTACAAACCAGAGCCATGAGTGAGATGCGCCCGATCCCATGTAAACAGCAATGCAAGGTGGCCTTAAAATTTTACCTCCCGGGTGTTTCTCAAGGGAGTATAAAGAATCAAGGCCTGACCTGGGTTCAGGATTGAAAAAAACCACCTGCCCGTTTGTGAGATGATTATTTAAACTGCGATAGCTATCTATAAGAACATTTTTATCTTTGGATAATGCCTTGATAATATTCACCTTGAATCGAAAAATCGTCACATTTTTAAAAAATAGTTATAGCACTGATAAATTCATAATAAACCGCTGATATTAGTATGAAGCTGAAATAGATTAATCCGTATGAAAAATTATTTTTTAGCAAGGATGTCATACATATCTATAGATGGTTCTCCATCAAGAAGCGGGCCGATTTTTTCAAACATTTCTGCCATAAGGGGTGATGATGAGTGTAAATCAAAAGCTTCTTCATCTGTATACTGCTCATAAAACAAAAATGTCGTCTCATCAATTGCTGAACGGTGAAGAATATAGGAAATGGTACCTTCTTCTACCTTTACCTTGTTGACCATATCAATAAATGCCGCTTCCATTTCGTTTTCTTTCCCTTCCAGGGCTTTTATTACAGCTACTACCGTTATCATGACTGCCTCCTTATAATGTTGTAATTTTTTTTATGACATTTTTACGAAAAGACTTTTTGTTTAATATTATCAACCAAGAAGATAACCAGAGGGTTATGGAAAAAGAATTGGAGTTTAATATATTGTAATTAATATTTTTTACTAGTTCGCCTTGATTGCTGTGAGTAAAGTCTTGCTGCCAAAATAATTCTAAGAATTGAGTAATTTGACTTATTATTGATTCATTTGTCAAGCATTAATTTGATAAGATTTCGGTATTTATTGCCCTTATTAAAGAGCAGACTATAGAATTTGCTTGACCTGTGGGTGTTATTTTACTATTTTTTTAATTATTCTTCATTCTATCGATTTTATATCCCAACTTAAGATTATTAAATATATTTTCAAGGCAGAGCATCCTTAATTTTTTTCGGAGGTTATTATGCAGCAAGATGTTTTTGATAAAAAGATAGATGTCCTTTTTAATCCTGAATCAATAGCAATTATCGGGGCATCTGCCGATTTTGTAAAGCCAGGTGGCCATCCCGTGTTATCCCTTGTTAAAAATGCTTTTAAGGGTCATGTTTATCCTGTTAATCCAAAATACGAGGAACTTGGCGGCTTAAAGTGCTATCCTTCCATCGAATCTGTTCCCGGCGAGGTGGATGTTGCAATAATTGCAGTGCCTGCTAACAGGGTTGTCATTGTTTTGCATGAATGTATAAGGAAAAAAGTAAAGGCTGTTATTGTCCTTACCTCTGGATTTTCAGAAGTAGGGAATTCTGGCAGAAAAATGCAGGAGGAGATTGTCAGGCTTACACGAGAAAACGGGGTGCTTTTATGCGGTCCTAACAGCCAGGGGATATTTAATGCCTTGAACGGGATGTCTGCCGGATTTGGTATTTCAAGGTTGTTGACAGGAGATGATAATTTTAAGTTTTATGGTTTTGTTAGCCAGAGCGGCGGATTCGGAACATCTCTATATATTATATTATGTCAAGTGAGACAGGCGTAGGGTTCACATATTTTGTAAGTTCAGGCAATGAGGCCGGTCTCAGCTTTTCAGATTATCTTGCTTATATGATTAATGATAAAAAGACTAAGGT
>DAOWOC010000153.1 GCA_030642225.1 Deltaproteobacteria bacterium | reverse complement strand
GTTTGACTACTGCTCCTATTGGATAACAAATGGCGTTTTCTTTATTGTTGTTTGATGTCATAATAACGTTTACGAGTTGAATTTTTTTATAAGGTCATCAGGCAGATAAAAATATCTGTTTATCTAATTAAATATTCTATATAAATAATTAAATATTCTATATAGATTGTCAAATAAAAAGAGTTTATTTATATATTGGAGGTTATTGAAAAATGCGAAGCGATCGTATGAAAAAAGGAGTGGAAAAGGCCCCGCACAGATCACTTTTTAAGGCGATGGGATATACTGATGAGGAATTGGAAAGGCCTATGATAGGTGTTGCAAATTCTGCAAATGAGATAATCCCGGGTCATATTCATCTTGACAAGATAACAGAGGCTGTAAAAACAGGTATTCGAATTGCCGGAGGAACCCCTATTGAATTTTCCACCATAGGCGTGTGTGACGGCATTGCAATGAATCATAAGGGGATGAAATATTCACTTGCAAGCAGGGAACTTATAGCGGATTCTGTTGAGGTTATGGCCATGGCTCATCCCTTTGATGCACTGGTTCTTGTCCCAAATTGTGACAAGATAATTCCAGGCATGGCCATGGCGCTTTTACGGCTGAATATTCCAGGCATAATATGTTCCGGAGGCCCTATGCTGGCAGGTAAAATGGATGGCAGAGATGTTGATCTGATTACCGTTTTTGAAGGGGTGGGGGCATTAAAGACCGGTCGATTGGACGAGTCGGAACTGAAACGGCTTGAGGATTGTGCATGCCCCGGATGTGGCTCATGTTCCGGGATGTTTACTGCCAACTCCATGAATTGTTTATGCGAAGCCCTGGGCCTGGCACTGCCCGGGAACGGTACTATTCCTGCGGTTCATGCCGCCCGCATCCGCCTTGCAAAAAAAGCCGGGATGAAGGTAATGGAGCTGCTTGAAAAAAATATATTACCGAGGGATATAGCCACAATCCGGGCATTTGAAAATGCCCTTGCAGTGGATATGGCTCTTGGCTGTTCTACAAATACAGTTCTGCATGTTCCTGCACTTGCACATGAGGCTGGGATAGAACTCCCTCTTTCCATATTTAATGACATGAGTGCAAAAACGCCTCATTTATGCAGTCTTAGCCCGGGAGGGATACATCATATACAGGATCTTGATCAGGCAGGGGGGATACAGTCGTTAATGAAGATTCTTGCGAACAATAGTCTGATCCACAGGGATGCGATTACCGCAACTTGCCGTACTGTTGGAGAAAATCTGGATAATGCAGGTGAGCCCGACAAGGATATTATTCGTCCGCTTGACAATCCTTATCATAAAGAAGGGGGGCTATCCATACTTTTTGGCAACCTTGCCCCTGACGGCTCGGTTGTAAAGCAGTCCGCAGTTGCGCCGGAGATGATGAAAAACATAGGGGTTGCCAGGGTTTTCAATTCTGAAGAAGATGCTGTTGATGCAATACTTGGAGGAAAAATTAAATCCGGTGATGTGGTTGTCATACGTTACGAAGGACCCAGGGGAGGCCCGGGCATGAGAGAAATGCTGACGCCGACTTCTTCTATCGTTGGCATGGGGCTTTCTAAGAGCGTTGCCCTGATCACAGACGGTCGTTTCAGTGGCGGAACACAGGGGGCGGCTATCGGTCATATTTCACCTGAGGCTGCTGAGGGAGGCCCTATTGCGTTTGTTGAGGAAGGTGATCGGATTGAGATTGACATCCCTGCAAAAAAAATTAATCTTCTTGTTGATAAGGATATTCTTGATGCAAGAAAATTGAAATTTTCGCCACCGGCGCCTGGAATAACTCACGGATATGCGCTGCGTTACAGCAGGATGGTAACATCCGCCAGCACTGGCGCTGTTTTTAAGGAATAAATGGAGTTTTTATGTCTTTTATCCTTGACCATAAGCAGGCTGATATAATTGAAGCCCGTCTTCAAACAAAAGGGGGCAGAATTGAAAGAAATCTTGAGACATTTTTAATGTGGAAGATGCTTTCTCCGATTGCATTGGAGCGGGCGCTTGATATTGGATGCGGTCTTGGTCTTGATATGTTGTTTCTTGAATCAAAAGGAATTGACTGCACCGGTGTTGATATTTCCATTAGTATGGTTGAAAGAACGAGGAAACGTCTTAAAAGGATAGAAGGTATTTATCAGTGTGATGGAAAATCTCTTGATTTTGAAGATAATACATTTGATCTATGCATACTGAATCATACCCTGGAATTTTGTGATAACCCGGATGCTGTTTTAAGAGAAGCGGTCAGGGTGACACGAAGGCGTATTTATGTAGGGTTGCTTAATCCTTTTTCGTTTAGCGGGTATTACAGAAAATGTTTATCACCTGTATGGAGTTCCATAGACAGAAAAATAACCCTGATCTCTCCATGGCGGATATCGTGGATGTTAAAAAACGTATGTGGTTCAAAAAATATTTATAAAAAAAAGAGCGTTGCCATCTCTCCTTTATGGCTGCTTCCTTATTTAATTAATCTTGAAAAGTTAAAACCATTACAGATGACCTGGTTTGGGTCTTATTTTGCGGCAACGCTTGATTTGGCTTATACTTTAAGGGTGCGGCCGCAACGGATTAAAACCCCTGAATTTAAAAAAGAGCTTGTTGAAAATACAGCACAGAGCAGTAGTAATATGATTAAAGAAAGCGAAAAAAATATTAGTTAACCTTTATGTCTGTATAAGGAGATAATAATGATTAAAAAGGCTTTTTTATGGGAATTGGGAGAGGATAAAAAGGTTGAATGTAATCTATGCTCGCATCATTGTATTATCAAGCCTGGCAAACGCGGGTTTTGCCTTGTTCGTGAGAATCGTGATGGCGTGCTTTACACACTTGTTTACGGCAAGGTTATAGCAAAACATGTGGATCCTGTTGAAAAAAAACCATTGTATCATTTTATGCCGGGCAGTAATTCCTATTCCATTGCAACGGTTGGATGTAATTTCAGATGCTCATTTTGTCAGAACGCTGATATATCCCAGCTTGTAAGGGATAGCAGTATTATAACAGGGGAGGAGACCGAGCCTTTTGTCATTGTGGAGGATGCCCTGGCTGCGCAATGTAAATCCATAGCATATACCTATACAGAACCGACTGTTTACTGTGAATTTGCTTATGATGTCGCTGAATTGGCAAAAGAAAAGGGCATAAAAAATATATTTGTAACAAACGGGTACATGACCTATAAAACATTAAAACATATCTCTCCCTGCCTTGACGCAGCCAACATTGACCTTAAGGCCTTTTCCGAAAGATTTTACAGGGATTTGTGCGGCGCCAGGCTGAAGCCTGTCCTTGAGACCATAACAGCAATGAAAGAGCTTGGAATATGGGTGGAGATTACAACCCTTTTGATCCCCAATGAAAATGACAGCAAAAAAGAGCTCAATGAAATAGCATCTTTTATAGCCTCTCTTGATAAGGATATCCCCTGGCATATAAGCCGTTATCATCCGGATTATAAATATGACAAGGCAGGCCTGACACCATCAGAATCAATCCGTAAGGCTCGGGATATCGGGTTTGAAAACGGTCTTAAATATGTTTATACAGGGAATTTGCCAGGAGATGACGGCGAAAATACATTTTGTCCACGATGCGGAGGGATACTTATTGAGCGAAGAGAATATCCCATAGTAAATAATATAACACGTTTTGGTACGTGTCCGGGATGCGCTCTAAAGATTGCGGGGATAGGTATGGGATAATTATTGTTTTAGTGATGTTATATTTTTAAAACAATAATAGATTTTCTGGAAATAAGCCTTATGCTTTTTTCAATTTTCTATTTATGATCGCAATTTTCACCGCAATATGGACAAAAAATCCAGGAGTCGCTTAAAAACTTTCCGCATTTTTTGCAGTATGGAATAATGGTTTTGCCGCAAAAAGGACAGAACTGAAATCTTTCATCAAGGTGAATACTGCAATGCGGGCAGCTAGCATCAATTATATTTTGATGCCCAAGTACACGCAGAATTTCTTCACATGTTGTGACGCCCTGTTTAAGCTTTTGCGTTGCATCTTCTAATAATGTTTTCATTCCTGCCCATTTGGCTGCCTTTAAAAGTTCAATTTCACTAATATTGGAATAGATCATTTTTTTAATGTCATTATCCATTTGAAAGACTTCAAAGATGCCTGTCCTGCCCTTAT
>DAOWOC010000032.1 GCA_030642225.1 Deltaproteobacteria bacterium | reverse complement strand
CCTGCTGGGCGTACCAGTAAAAAAACAGGGGTTAGTTAAAATTTGCTAACCCCTGTTTTTTATTTTGCTACCCTTTTTGTTATTTTGGGGGTTATTTAGCATGAAAAAGTAAAGTAAAAAAAACAGGAGCAGTGAGGTTGGAGTTTTAAATTACTTGATTAAGTTTTTCAAAAGAAAAGTGATTTACTTTAAGTTAATCCATAAAATTTGACTCTCGTTAATGATATACCCTTCGTATCAGCGTAATATGATTACATCCCTCAACCACATGATTGTTAGTAACAACAAAGCCAGCGGCTACCGGCCAACCGATGCCGGAACATGGCTCTGTCTTCGCTGCCTATTTTTTCCCCGAGTCTCTGCTTTTGTATGCGAACATACATTGTCCAATACCACACTAAATTTTCCTGCCGCCTGATTTTGTTTTTATTTATAAAAATATACTCAGTATCGGTTCTTTTAAGATATTACCATCTCTGATGATCCGTCTCCTCTAAAACAACTTGCCTAAAAGGGCTCGAGCCTCAGCATGACCCTGTTCTGCTGCCTTTCGGAGCCACTCGGCAGCTTTTGTGTAGTCCTTGGGAACGCCTTTGCCCTGATAATACATAAACCCCAAATTAAACTGAGCAAGGGCATTTCCCTGCTCTGCCGCTTTGCGATACCACTCGACAGCCTTCTTGTAATCTTTGAGAACGCCTCCTTTGCCATGATGATATATAACTCCCAGGGCAAATTGAGCATCAGCATGACCCTGTTCTGCCGCCTTTTGCAACCATTTGGCCGCCTTTTTGTAATCTTTGGAAACGCCTTTGCCATGATAATATGTATTCCCCAATATATACTGAGCGCCAGCAAGCTCCTGCTCTGCCGCTTTGTGATACCATTTGACAGCCTTCTTGTAGTTTTTGGGAACGCCTTTGCCCTGGTAATACATACACCCCAAATTATACTGAGCGCTAGCATTTCCCTGCTTTGCCGCTTTGCGATCCCACTCGACAGCCTTTGTGTAGTCTTTGGGAACGCCTTTGCCCTGATAATACATATTCCCCATTTTATGCAGAGCAAGAACATGTCCATGCTCTGCCGCTTTGCGATACCATTTGACAGCCTTTTTGTAGTTTTGGGGAACGCCTTTGCTATGATAATACATACACCCCAAATTATACTGAGCGCTAGCATGTCCATGCTCTGCCGCTTTGCGATTCCACTCGACAGCCTTTGTGTAGTCCTTGGGAACGCCTTTGCCCTGATAATACATATTCCCCAAATTAAACTGAGCAAGAGCATTTCCCTGCTCTGCCGCTTTGCGATACCACTCGGCAGCCTTCTTATAATTTTGGGGAACGCCGTAACCATAATAATATATATCCCCCATAAACTCAGCTTTGTCCGCTTCTTGTTTCGCACCCTTATCCGCCGTCTTGGTTTGCTCGGAATGCGTATTTTGTGGGTGCTTATTAGTAGATGCCTGTGTTTTTCCTTGCTGACTTATTGCGCAGGAATTGGAAAAAAGAACAAAAAATAGTAATGCCGGACCCACATGTATTTTTTTCATGCTTCCCTCCTTTTAACCGCCTTGTGTTTCTTATACCTCAGCTCCATTAAAAATTAACCGCGGATTACTTTTTGGTTTTTGCATCGTCTGCTTCTAATTTGGTTATTTTTTATGTTTTCCAGTACCAAAGAAAAATGGTTCGCATGTTAGGCTTCCTCTCGCAACCGCTGATATATTTTCCAGTGCATGCCCTTCGGTTTGCCGGGGAATGACTTTGAGGAAATAGCGCTACTGTTAAGACGTTCCTTATGTAATCTATTATTGTATCATTTTTTCGAGAGCTGAGAATTTTTCCTGTCTAAATTTTTCAGTACATTATGGCTGTTTTTTGCACCTTTCCATAAGAACAGCAAAAATATCATTTACCTGTTTGCGGGTTGAATCAATAGCGAATGAATTGTCAATTAGATAATCTGCAAGTCCTTTTTTTTCTTTAATATCCATCTGAATTGAAAGCATTCCCTGCGCCATATCTTGGTCTATTACATCACGTTTCATAAGTCGTTTTAACTGAATATCCCTGCTTGTAAAAACAAGGATAACAGACTTGAAACCATTTTGCCAGCCTGCTTCATAAAGAAGAGGAACGTCAATAATTATGGGCGAGGGTTTTTTTTCAGAGAGGCGTTTTTGGGTCTCATCAATCGTCATGTTTAAAATATATGGATGCATAATACTGTTTAACAGATTTTTTGTTTCGGGATCTTTGATAATTTTTTTCTTCATGGCCCCACGGTCAAAATGACCGTGATTATCAAAGACACTATCACCAAAGTGTTTTTTGATCTCTATAATGGCCGGCATCCCCGGTTCAACAACTTTTTTTGCAATAAGGTCTGTATCAACTATATACGCTCCAAGGTCTTTAAACATGGCTGCAACGGTTGATTTGCCTGTTGCAATGCCGCCGGTAAGGGCAAAGACATGATCATTAAAGTGTTTCATCTAAAATTTTCCTTCCGGTTTCAAGCAGGGTTTGCATATCTTTGGCAAGAGGGGCCTCTATAAACAAATTTTTGCCGGTTACAGGATGTTTAAAGGCGATGGAAGATGCATGCAGCATCTGACGGGGTATTTTTTGAAGGTATAATGATAACGTTTTTGGTAATATAGATAATGCCCTGCGGTTTTCACCATATACCCTGTCCCCCACAACAGGCCAGCTTGATTCTGCCAAATGCACCCTGATTTGATGTGTCCGGCCGGTTGCGATCCGTATACTGAAAAGGGTAATGGGGCCGATATTTTCCTCCACCTGCCAGTATGAAAGCGCATTCCTGCGGTTTTTGCCTTTGGAAGACATCTTTTTACGGTTAACCGGATGCCTGCCTATGGGCGAATCAATCACTCCCTTGTCAACAGCGGGTGTCCCGTATGCAATGGCCTTATATATTTTGGTTATCTGTCTTTGCATGAATATATTGCCGAGTTTGTATAATGTATGATCATCCTTGGCTATTAAAAGAACGCCTGAAGTATCCTTGTCAAGCCGGTGTACGATCCCTGGCCGGACAGCATCACCCATTGATGCCAGATTATTTTTAAAGTGGTAAAGCAACCCGTGCACAATAGTAGGCTGATTCCCGCCTGCCCCCGGGTGGACAACTATTCCAGACGGTTTATTGATTGCCGCTAAATATTCATCTTCGTAAAGTATTGAAAGATCTAATGAAATTGGGGTTAAATCAGAGGCCTTTTTTTGCGGTTCAAAAAAATCGACCCGCTGCCCTGGCAAGAGATGATGCGCAACCTTTACCTTCTCACCGTCAACGAGTATTGCGCCTTTTTCAATAAGATGTTTAACAGCAGAACGGCTGAATTCCGGGAGTATTCCACTGAGCCAGACATCAAGGCGTTTGCCCGTGGCTCCAGCTTCAATGAAAAATTGATGGATCTTCCTTGTGTCATGATTGTTAATTAAAGGCATTTTAAAAAAATGGCAAAAACATTAAGGATTATTTTTCCGCCAAAACCAGTTCAACTTCTTCTGCTATATCTTCCTCTGATTTGTTCTTTAACAGGGATATCTCTTTAACAATAAGTTCCTTTGCCTGATCAAATAACTTGCGTTCGCCAAAGGACAAGCCTTTTTTATGTTTAAGAAGGAAAAGATCCCTTAAAACCTCGGCCAGATCATAGATAGAGCCTGTTTTAAGCTTATCGGTATATTCCCTGTACCTGCGTTTCCATGTCTGTTCCTGGCTGAAAAGTTCAGGATGGTGAAAAATTTCATATACCTTATCAAGCTCGGTTTTTGTAATTATAGGACGGAGACCGATATTTTGTATATTATTAGCCGGTATCATAATCGTCATGTCATTACCAAGCATCCGCATAATATAGAATTGATGTTTGTCACCTGAAATTTCTTTGGTTTCGAGTGATTCGATAAGTCCGACTCCGTGGGCAGGGTATACGACCATTTTTCCAACTTCAAACATTTCTCCAACTTCCAACATTATAATATTTATCTCCTTGCATAACTCACATAAAAAGAATTTTAATTTAAAATATCTTTTAATAATACCATTAATTCTAAAATTTTTAAAGTAAAAAGAATTATATAAGACTATGTGCTGTTTTTATGGTATGACTGTTTTTTAATATGATTAAATAAAATAATGAGGAATTGTTAACGAAAAGTGCCTGAAGAAATAAAAAAAATTTTTACACCTCGCAAGGGAAACCCATTTAAAAAAACTTCACATTATAAAAAAAGCAGTGAAACAATTTTTAAAATAGCTGCAAACCCGCATCTTCATAATGTGCTGGGCCGCATAGGCATACCTGCGGATAAACCCTTTGTTGCAGATGATTTCCAGGTTGAGGCATTAAAAAAGCTTAAAGATGCTGATGTCCTGGTAACAGCTCCAACCGGATCAGGAAAGACCTGGATTGCGGAACAGGCTGTGGCCGACATGTTGCGGGATGGGAAAAGGAGCTGGTATGCTTCGCCGCTTAAGGCTCTCTCAAATTCCATTTACAGCAGTTTTAAAGAATTGTTCGGCGAAGATAATGTGGGAATATTAACAGGAGACAGAAAGGAAAATACATCTGCTCCGGTTATAGTCGGCACTACCGAGATATTACGCAACCAGTTTTATGATGCAATGCACATGAATGAGAATGTCCCTGTGGATCTTGTAATACTGGATGAAGTCCATTATCTCGGGGACCCATGGCGCGGAGTAGTCTGGGAAGAAGTCCTTATATATATGCCATCGCGCATAAGGCTTCTTATGCTTTCCGCCACAATCAGTAACAGTCATGAAATAGCCGACTGGCTCGTCTGGCAGCGCGGGGTACCATGTGTTGTTGTAGATGAAACTAAGCGTCCGGTACCCTTGTATCCTCTTTTTATGTTTCCGGAGGGAGAGGTCTGTCCTCTTGAAAGCAGTAACGGCCTCTTTAGTAAGATCGAAAGGTGGCTTTCAGGATCAAAGAAAAGAGGTTTTGGTGGACGTGGTCAATTGCCGCCGTATGGCAAAATTTTAAGCGGTCTCAGGAAAATGAATTTGGCGCCGGCTATTTTTTTTTTAAAATCAAGGGCAGACTGTAATAATTCCCTTAAACTTTGCAGCATTCCCCCGGCTTTTATTAATCCTGAAAAAGAGGACGGGTTTAATCGTTTGTTAGAACAGAGACTTGAGGAACATCCATATCTCAAGACTCACCCACAGCTTGGTTATCTTGTAAAATATCGTGTCGCGGCTCACCATGGTGGTCAACTGCCAAGGTGGAAACAGTTTGTTGAAGATTTTATGAAAAAAGGATATCTTGAGGCCATTTTTTCAACCTCAACAGTTGCGGCAGGCGTTAACTTCCCGGCAAGAACGGTTATAATATCACAAAGCGATAAATATAATGGCAAGGAATTTGTTGATTTAAATACAACTGAGTTGATGCAGATGACTGGCAGGGCAGGAAGAAGAGGAATGGACAGAATTGGATTTGCCATGGTTCTTCCTGGGCCTTTTCAGAATACAAGACTTATCCAGTCGCTTTTTACAATGCCGGCCAATCCTGTTTTGAGCCAGATTAAGATTAATTTTTCCATGGCCTTAAACCTGCTGCTATCACACAATAAAGAAGAGATTAAAGATATATTTGACGCTTCCCTTGAGACATATCAGCGTATATCAAGGGATTTGCCAAATAAAAAAAATCTTCAGGTCCTTTATGAATCTATAGACAGGGAGCTTTCTGAAGCCAATTGTCATAATGCCGAAGAGGCCGTAACCTGTGCCCGTCTTTATACTGAATATAAAAAAAATATCAGGGATATTGAGAAAGAATTAAAATTATTAACCAATAATGCATTTAAACTCTCCTGTCTTACAAAAGGGCGTTTATTCCTTAATCAAAAGGGCAAACTGCATTGCTGCATTAAGCTTATAGAAAAAAAGAATTCAAAGGGAATACTGGCCTTATCTATCAGGCAGGAAAGCCCTGACAAGGTATCTGTCAGTTTGCCGATTCGCTGGATGAGTTTAAAAAGGGTGTCAATAATTTTTGACGGCTGTATAGAAATTCAGGACGGGAAAAGGGCATTTGAATTAAAAAAGTTTTTAGAGACTCAAACATATTCAGGCCTTACCCCTATCCCTGAGTCCACATCCTTTACTCCTGAATTACAGAGCAAAATCAATGATCTTAAGGAAGCTCTCATTAGCGATCAAAGAGCCCTTGATGAGATACCATGTAACGGGTGTAAGAATTACTCCATTTGTTTTTCCGACAAGGGTGGGGATTCGTTTAAAAAGATGCTTATAGAGGCAAAGTTGTTAAACGAGGAGCTTTCATCTAATCAGGAGTTTTTGTGGAGTTCCTTTTTGCAGCATATTAGATTCTTGACAAAGGAAGGTTATGTAAATAAAGACGGACAATTAACCAAAGAAGGTATATGGGCGTCCAGACTTAGGGTCGATCAACCTCTGCTCATGGCAGAATGCATTAAAACCGGAATTTTCAGTAATGATAACCCTGTGCTTCTCGCTGCAATGCTGGCTCCCTTTGTAAGCGACAGGGGGAAGGAAATATATGTTCCGGAACATGGTATGGAAGTAGCCATGTTAAAAGCAAAGTTTCAACATCTTACAAAAAGTGTTGAATCGCTTTTGGAATCTCTTAAAGAAAGGGGATTCCCTGTTATAACCCCGTGTTTTTGGCCCATGGCAGCAATATACAACTGGGCAAGCGGGATGCAATGGGATGAACTGATAAATTTATTAAAGGTGGACGAGGGTGATATGGCCATGCTCATATACCGTACAGCAGATCATTTAAGACAGATAATCGATCTTGACGATATTTATCCTGAATTATCAGAATGTGCCAGACAGGCGGTCGGCCTTTTGATCAGGGAGCCTGTTATGCCGGAATAAAGATTTATTATGGTAAAAAAATATTATCAGTATTTAAAATAATAATTTAAAATGAACAGAAAATCCCTTGCAAGGAGATATGAAAAATGAAGCAATTCTTGATAATTACTTTATTTTATTTATATCTATACCGGTAATCTGCATGCTCAGGTGGTTAACCTATTGTCACCGGAATTTTGGAATAAAGCAACCATAGAGGATATAAACAAGGCTGTTAAAAATGGAGCGGATGTTAATGAGCGCGCCAAATACAGCAGAACAGTGTTGATGTTTGCTGTGTTTAATAATCAGAATCCTGATGTAATAAGAATACTTATAAAAAATGGCGCAGATATCAGGGCGCAGGATAAAATACAGCAGAACAGCGTTAGATTATTCAAAAGAGAATAGCCATGTTAATAGCATTGAAATTTTTCGGATATTGAGTAATACAGTAAAAAAATAGACAGAGTATTAATGGATAATATTTTATAACTATATAACTATTCTTATAAATTTATATTATTATTGAACTACAAACATCTTTAACTATTTAATAACTGCCTTAAAATGGAGAAGATTATTATGGCAATCACAAAAGGTCCTTTAAGTGGGATCAGAATTCTTGATTTAACTCAGGCCCATGCAGGTCCATTCGGGACAATGCTTCTTGGTGATCTTGGAGCTGAGATCATTAAAATAGAATCCCCATTAGGTGACATGTTAAGACTTGGTGAAAAAAAGATGTCTCCAATACTTTATTACAGCCTGTCTTTAAGCAGGAACAAAAAAAGTCTTGTATTGGACATTGGCTCTGAATCGGGGAAAAAGGCTTTTTATGAACTGGTAAAGATGTCTGATGTGGTAATCTCTAATAACCGTGCTGATGTGCCAAAGAGACAGGGTACTGATTTTGAGACCCTTAAAAAAATAAATCCCGGAATTATACGCTGCAATATAACCGGTTATGGCGAAACAGGGCCATATGCCGACTATCCGTCATATGATATAATTGCATGTGGACACAGCGGGATTTTAAGTCTTTCAGGAGAACCGGGAAGGGCGCCGGTAATACCCGGGGGAGTCGCCATTGCTGATATGATGGGTGGTATCTTTGGAGCATTTACAGTATTAGCCGCACTTGTT
>DAOWOC010000233.1 GCA_030642225.1 Deltaproteobacteria bacterium | reverse complement strand
ATGTCAACATAGTTGTCCATTTTTTTAAGCCGCCTTTGTTCTCACATTCATTTTTATTTATTGTAAGTGTATATATCCCAAAGGCTGCCATGGCACTATTTTCAGTCAATGCCCCCTCTTTTATGTTCCTCCTGATTTATTAATATCTAATTTTTAGAATATAGTTTTGTCTCCTCTCCCTTATTGATAAATTTCATTATGCAAAAAATAAATAATTTCAATGAATCATGAAAAAATGTATAATAAAAGTCAGGATAAAATTTATGAAAATACTTATCACAGGCGGAACAGGCTTTATTGGAAAGGCGCTTATAAATATGTTGCTTGATCAGGGTGAAGAAATAACGCTTCTGACAAGACAGGCATCCGCCAGGGATATATTCGCAAATATTACGGTAATTTGTGCTGATCCTGCAATAAGCGGCTCATGGCAGGATAAAATTATGGATCATGATTGCTTTATAAATTTAGCAGGTGCGCAGATAAGCAACAGATGGACAAAAACATTCAAAAAGGAACTTCGCCATAGCCGTATAAAAACAACAAGGAATCTGGTACAAGCCATTGCAAATACCCATAATCCATCTAAAAAAACGCTTATTTCCGCCTCTGCCGTTGGTTACTATGGGTTCCATAATGATGAATTTATTGATGAAGACACACCTTCTGGTAAAGATTTTCTCGCTAACTTAGCCTCTGAATGGGAGGATGAGGCCTATGCGGCAGAAAAATACGGGGCTCGCGTTATTACTTGCAGGTTCGGCGTAGTGTTCGGCAAAGACGGAGGTGCATTAGGCCACATGCTTCCAATTTTTAAAAAAGCTATGGGCTGCCCTGCAGGTAATGGAAAACAGTGGGTATCCTGGATACATTTAAACGACTTGATAAGGGCGCTGATCTTTCTTAAAGACAGACCAACAGCATCCGGCCCGTTTAATATTACAAGCCCCGAACCGGTAAGAAATATGGTGCTGGCCCATACACTGGGAAAAATATTAAATAGACCAGCCAAGGTTTCTGCGCCCTTTATAGCTATAAAAGCCTTGTTGGGATAGGCGTCCTCCGTAATTCTCAAAGGGCAGCGAGTTATTCCAAAAAGGCTTGAACACATTGGTTTTACACATGCATTTCCTTTAATAGATAAATGTCTTATGAATCTGATTAAATAAAATTTAATAAACTTAAGACAAATTGACTTCTACTTATATATAGGATAACTATCTTTTTATTTTAAAAATAATTACTTAAAGAAATTCACTTAAATATTCGCTCCCTATCTTTACGTTCGGTGTTTTCATAAAGGATTTTATGAATTTAGAAAATATTGTTTCATCTTATGGTTATATAGGTGTTCTTATTGGTACATTGATAGAAGGCGAAACTGTCCTTATCCTCGCAGGTTTTCTCGCGCGCATGAACTATCTGAATTTACTGTGGGTAATTATAGCCGCATTTATAGGGGCATTCATTGGGGACCAACTATTTTTTTATTTAGGACGGTTCAAGGGTATCCAGTTGCTTAAAAAACGGCCTCGCTGGAAAGCCAGGTCAGAAAAGGTTCTTAGAATTTTAAAAAGACATCAAATTTTAGTGATATTTGGTTTTCGATTTTTATATGGCCTTCGTATTATTACGCCATTTGTTCTTGGGGTAAGTGGTGTGCGTCCCATGCGATTTTTGGCGCTTGATATAATTGCAGTTGGTCTCTGGTCTGTAAGCATTGGGACGGCAGGTTATCTGCTTGGCCAAACCTTGCAAGCTTTTATGGGAAAGATTAAACAATATGAACTATGGATTATAGGGGGAATCGTGGCAATCGGGTTTATTCTCTGGCTTGGTTATCTTTGGATAGGATTAAAAAATAAGCCCACTGATGACACTTTATCCCTGTAATTTTAAAATTAGTTATACCGTTAATCAGCTTTTTTGTTTGTTTCAGGAATTTTTCAATACCTGATTACGAGCAAAATGTCTCTGGAAAAAGGGGTTGGCCCGGTAAATCAGAATATGGAAATATCATTATTAAATGACATTGTCATTATTTTTGGACTGGCTATCGCGGTTCTTTTTATATGCCATCGACTTCGCATGCCAACGGTTGTAGGATTTCTACTTACGGGGATATTCGTTGGGCCATACGGATTCGGGCTGGTAAAGGCAGTTCATGAAGTAGAATCCTTTGCTGAAATTGGTATTGTGTTCTTGCTTTTTACCATCGGGATAGAGTTCTCTTTGGAGCGGCTGCTGCAAATCAGGAAATCCATCCTGATGGGCGGTTCGTTTCAGGTGTTGCTGACCTTTTGGGCTACCTTTTTCATAGTTAGACAGTTTGGCCAGGCTTTTGGCGAAGCGGTCTTCATTGGATTTCTCGTATCCCTGAGCAGCACGGCGATTGTACTCAAAATAATCCAGGAAAGAGCCGAGGTTGATACCCCGCACGGACGTACGACTCTTGGTATCCTGATTTTTCAGGACATTATTATTATTCCCATGATCCTGATCACCCCGCTGCTAACAGGTGTAACAGGGAATCTTGGTGAATCTGTCCTCGTTCTTATTGCCAAAGGCATTGGAATCATTGCGTTGGTCTTCATCAGTGCTAAATGGATCGTGCCCCAGGTATTGTATCAAATAACAAAGACACGCAATCAAGAGATTTTTTTATTAAGCGTGGTTGTAATATGCCTTGGTGTTGCGTGTCTAACTTCCAAGGCAGGGCTATCTCTTGCGCTGGGTGCATTTTTAGCAGGATTAATCATTTCCGAATCTGAATACAGCCATCAGGCACTTGGAAATATTTTACCCTTTCGGGATATCTTTACGAGCTTCTTTTTTGTTTCCATTGGTATGCTGTTAGATATAGATTTCTTTTTTCAGCAACCTGTAACCATTGCGCTGATCGTTTTGGGAATTTTGGTTTTAAAAGCTGTCATTGCCTGTTTTTCAACAATTTTACTGGGATTTCCTTTTCGCACTTCAATCCTGGTTGGTCTTGCGCTTAGTCAGGTCGGTGAATTTTCTTTTATCCTGTCGAGAACAGGTGTTGAGCATGGTTTGCTTACCGGAAATATTTATCAGATGTTTCTGGCTTGCGCTATACTTAGCATGGCGGCGACACCATTCATTAT
>DAOWOC010000326.1 GCA_030642225.1 Deltaproteobacteria bacterium | reverse complement strand
GGCAATAATATGATGAAGCGCACCCGGCGCATCTATTCTTGATTGGCGTGGCATACAAACCGGATATCATAGTTCAAGTACTCTGTCACCTTATAAACTAATGTCCCGGAAGCCTTCTTATAAACCTCTCTTATATTTATTGATAAATAACAAGGTTCAAGATATATTCAATTAAAAAAGCAAAGACGGGTGTGTCAATGAAAATAGACAAAATCATAGACGGCTAAACAGGTGAATAATGGCCCGGTGTAATTTGTGCAATGAAGCTTCGCATCTCATTTCAAAAGAGCTTGCGGTATGCATAAAGTGTATCCATGAAAAACCTGAGGATGCACTTGAACTTGCTGCAAAAGCTCACGTCAAAAGCAGGGCAGCATTTGGACTTCCGGAAAGGGCTCCAAAAGACTCTGAAGGTATTTCCTGCAATCTTTGTGTAAACGAGTGCAAAATCGGTGAAAATGAAACAGGATACTGCGGGTTGAGGAAAAATGAAGGGGGGAAAATTGTTGGTGTATCTTCTGTAATTGGTAAGCTTTCATGGTATCTCGACCCTCTTCCCACAAATTGTGTCGGAGACTGGGTGTGCCCCGGAGGGACAGGGGCAGGATATCCAAAATATGCCAATCGCCCAGGACCTGAAAGAGGATATAAGAACCTTGCTGTTTTTTTCCTGGCATGCTCATTTAATTGCCTTTGTTGTCAAAACTGGCACTTTAAACAAAAAACCTTTAGCCCTCATACATCATCGCCAAAAAAACTTGTTTCGGATATTGATGAAAAGACTTCCTGTATCTGCTATTTCGGTGGAGATCCCGTGCCACAACTTCCTTTCTCACTCACTGCATCAAAACTTGCCCTTGATAAAAATAAGGATAAAATTTTTAGAATATGCTGGGAAACAAACGGATCCATGCATGAAGAACTCCTTGATGATATCTTGGATATAGCAATTAATTCCGGCGGATGCGTTAAGTTTGATTTAAAGGCGTGGGATGAAAATCTCCATATCGCTTTAACAGGAATCACTAACAAAAGAACCTTAAAGAACTTTATAAGGGCTGGAGATAAAATCAAACAAAGACCTGAACCTCCCCCTCTTCTTGCAAACACTCTTCTTGTTCCAGGCTACATAGATGAAAATGAGATAAGTTCTATTGCCAAATTCATTGCCTCAATAAATCCTGAAATCCCATACAGCCTTCTTGCCTTTCATCCCCAGTTTTATATGTCGGACATGCCGTTAACTACAAAATCTTCAGCATACAGGTGCCTTAATGTTGCCAGGAAAGCAGGGCTTAAAAATGTGAGGATAGGGAATATCCATCTTCTTGTGTAAACAGCTCAACCAAAACGGAGCTAATCTGTTTGTTTGAATTGGATATGTTTATCTCATGTTGACATGAAAACTCTTTTAAAGATAGATAAATATAAAAAGAGAAGCCCCTTTGTTAAAAAATGGGGAATTACGATGAAAAATATTT
This sequence comes from Deltaproteobacteria bacterium, assembly GCA_030642225.1. Lineage (GTDB taxonomy): Bacteria > Desulfobacterota > DAOWOC01 > DAOWOC01 > DAOWOC01 > DAOWOC01. The sequence goes on along the minus strand of DAOWOC010000326.1, from coordinate 663 downwards.
TCTGCCTGCCTGTTATAATGATTCTTTCCTTTAATTTTTGGTTGATAGACCAACACTTTTCAGAAGCAAAAGGAGGTGCAGTCATGGAATTAAGCAGCTTAGCATTTAATGACGACAATATGATACCCGATAAGTATACCTGTGACGGGGCAGATGTCTCGCCACCTTTAGAATGGGGATTAGTACCTGAAGGCACGAAATCCATCGCCCTTATTTGCGACGACCCGGATGCCCCTGTAGGTACATGGGTTCATTGGGTTTATTATGATATACCGGCAGATACTAAGGGCTTGCCGGAAAACATAGCCCCACAGGAAAATCCGGATAATGGCGGTAAGCAGGGAACTAATGATTTTCGCAGGATAGGCTATGGAGGCCCATGCCCGCCTGGCGGCACACACAGGTACTACTTCAAGATTTACGCCCTCGATACTATTTTAAATCTTCCTGCCGGTGCCGACAAAAAGCAGCTTTTAAAGGCAATGGAAGGGCATATAATTGGTCAGGCTCAGATTATGGGTAAATACAAAAGGTAAAATTTGATGGCATCGTAAAAAGTCCCATCTACTGCGTTGCAGCGGTTTTTTAGCCACTCGGCATACTACATTTATTGCCTCGCCCCTGAAAAACCACTAGGCAGGGCCTAGGGGGGTACATTAGTTT
>DAOWOC010000277.1 GCA_030642225.1 Deltaproteobacteria bacterium | reverse complement strand
TTTTAATTTCCATATCACATGCTTCAAGGGTTAAGAGTGATTCATTAAATACAATGCGGGCGGATAAAAGAGAACTTTTTTGATCATTATTTCCCATGACTGTAGTTATAAAAGAGGACTGCTCAAATATTTTTTTTAGATAGCTTAATGCTTCAGTGAGCTTTGAGCCATGGTTTAAAAATTCCTTTTCAGTCTTCTCAGAAAGCTGAGTCAGGTTTTGCTGCTGCCCGCGTAATATTGATATCCATGCATTAAGCTTGTTAATGTTGGAATTTTCAGCCATTATTACCTCTTCTCTTAAATCTCAAAATGTAATTTTTTTTAGATTATAAAATAAGCAATATACAGACCATATATTTTAACTTTTCATACTTCTGTTACTGTCTATAATCCTTTAAAATTATTTATTTGAGGGGACAAAATTAATAATACTTTCCCAAGCTCTGAGATGCCGAAAAAAAGGGGGGGTATTCAAAACCCTGATCTTCAAGAATGATTGGGGGCGTAACCAGGATTACCCATTTTTTATCTGAATATCTCCGGATTATTCAAGATAATCATTGTATGCCCGTCTTATACCTTCTTTTAAATTTATTTCAGGCTGGAATCCAAGGTCTGTTAAACGGCTTGTATCAAGAAGTTTTTGCGGGGTGCCGTCAGGTTTTTCTATATCCCATATTATTTTGCCTTTATAACCGACAATCCCGGCGACTATGTCAGCAAGTTCTTTAATAGAGATGTCACTGCCCCAGCCGATATTAAATAAAACAGGTGCATTTAATGCTTTATCATCCAATGGAAATATCCTGTCCATCCTTTGCATTAAAAAAACACATGCCCTGGCCATGTCATCAACATAAAGAAATTCACGCCTCGGAGTTCCTGTTCCCCATAATATAACCTTTGGAAATGATTTGTTAGCAGTGCCTTTATCCAAATAATTGCCAAGGCTTTTTTTAATATCATCAGGGATATTTCCATAAGTTTCTTCATCCCTTTTTATCCCGGCAGCATCCCTTAAAAAAGCCAGTCTGGCAAGGTGAAATTTGCGAATTAATGCAGGCAGGACATGAGATGTCTGCAAATCATAATTATCACCAGGGCCGTAAAGATTTGTAGGCATTACACTTAAAAAACGGGTCTTGTGCTGACGGTTACAGGCTTCACAAAGTTTTATGCCCGCAATCTTGGCAATGGCATACGGCTCGTTAGTGGGTTCAAGCTGGCCGGTCAAAAGATACTCTTCCTTTAATGGCTGAGGGGCCAGCTTTGGATAAATACAGGAGCTGCCAAGAAAAAGGAGCCCTTTGACCCTGTATTTTAAGGATGCCTCTATTATATTATTCTGAATCTTGAGATTGTTGAGCAAAAAATCAACCGGGTATGTATTATTAGCAAGTATGCCTCCGACCTTTGCAGCAGCAAGAAAAACATAATCAGGCCTCTGTTTTTTAAAAAATTCAATAACCCTGTCATGTTCCTCAAGATCAAGCTCAGTATGAGCGCATATCAGTATATTGCCATATCCCAAGTCAGATAAAATATGTGTAACAGTCCTGCCAACAAGCCCCCTGTGACCTGCCACATATATCTTTGAGTCTTTGTCCATTTCCTCTATCCCTGATAAAATTATTCATAATGTGAATATGTTTTAAACCCTTCATTACTGCACAGGATATCTCTTTTTGCCTTTTGCAGATCATCCCTTACCATTTGCGAGACCATATCATTAAATAATATTTCAGGTTCCCATCCTAATTCTTTTTTTGCCTTAGATGAATCACCAAGCAGGGTTTCAACCTCTGTTGGCCTGAAATATCTGGAATCAACGGCCACTATCTCGTCGCCTTTTTTTATATTAGTTTTAAATTCCATTTCAGCATCAAAGTATTCTGCAATGCCTTTTTCTTCAAGGCCTTTGCCATGCCATCTTATTGTTATGCCGGCCTCTTTAAAAGCACATTCCACAAATTCACGGACAGAATGGGATATACCTGTAGAAATGACATAATCATCAGGTTTATCCTGTTGAAGCATGAGCCACATTGCCCTTACAAAATCCCCTGCATGTCCCCAGTCTCTTTTTGCATCAAGATTGCCAAGGTATAATTTTTTCTGTAATCCGAGTTTCATGCGCGCCACTGCCCGCGTAATCTTGCGGGTTACAAAGGTTTCACCACGCACAGGGGATTCATGGTTAAAGAGTATACCGTTTACAGCAAACATATTATAGGCCTCCCTGTAATTTACACAAATCCAGTATGCATACAATTTGGCTGCTGCATATGGGGAACGCGGATAAAAGGGAGTTTTTTCTGTTTGAGGTGTCTCTCTTACAAGTCCATATAGCTCGCTTGTGGATGCCTGATAAAAACGAACATTATCAACCATGGAGAGTATCCTGATTGCCTCAAGGAGCCTTAATGTTCCAAGCGCATCGGAATTTGCAGTATATTCAGGCGTCTCAAATGATACCATTACATGACTCTGTGCAGCGAGATTATAGATTTCATCCGGTTTAACCTCTTGAATAATCCTTATAAGGTTGGTGGCATCGGTCAAATCTCCATAATGCATCTTAAAATGCACATCAAGTTCATGAGGATCCATGTAGAGGTGGTCAATCCGTTCTGTGTTAAAAGAAGAAGACCTTCTTTTTATCCCATGGACTTCATAACCTTTTTTAAG
>DAOWOC010000201.1 GCA_030642225.1 Deltaproteobacteria bacterium | reverse complement strand
GTGATTTCTTTATAAGCATGGAGGTAGGTAAGGTAATCCTTGATGAAAATCAAAAAGCAGCCATGGACGAAGTTAATAAAAGATATAAAGATAAGTTGGGTAAGATAAAATACACATCTATAATACGCAATGGATATCCAGCTACTGAAATAATTGATTTTATTGGAGAAAATAATTTTGATCTGATAATTTTGGGGGCACATGGTTCAACCGGACTGCCAAGCATCTTTTTTGGTTCAACAGCAGAACGTGTGGTTAGAAACGCTCCCTGCCCCGTGTTAACCATTCGTTCCAAAACATAATATAAAAAAAATTACAATAAAAAACCTGGCCATCCGGGCCAGGTTTTTTATTGCCTATGATAATTTGAAATGCTATATAATCATTGACAAATATCCCGGTTCATAAAAGGAATTTATTGCATGAGCAACAAGATAACACTACAGGAGATAAAAAAGGTAGCTGACCTTGCCAGACTTGATATCAACGATGATGAATTATCGGAAATATCGATACAACTTGCTGGTATTCTTGAATATATTGATAAACTAAATGAAGTCGATACAACGGATATCATACCTACTTTTCATACAATTGATTTAAAAAATGTTTTTAGAAAAGATGTTGTTAAAGAGTCTTTACCCCTTGAACACGTACTAAACAACAGTCCACAAAATGATGGGGAGACATTTATCGTCCCGAGAATTATCTGATATCCGGTTAAAATTTTTATCAGGGTTTATTGAATATGGAAATCCATGAATATAAAGCACATGAATTGCACTCGCTTTTAAAAAAAGGTGAAATAAGCTCAGTAGAGATAACAAAGGCTTTTCTTAAAAGGATTGATACTATTGATCCAACTATAAATTCATTTTTAAATATTACCCATGAAGCCGCTTTATCACAGGCAAAAGAAGCTGATAACAGGATAAAAAACAAGAATGCCGGTCCGCTTACAGGGGTGCCATATGCTTTAAAAGACGTGGTTGTAACAAAAGATATAACAACAACTTGTGGCTCAAAGATGCTTTATAACTTTAAACCTCCATATAATGCCACGGTTTACAATCATCTGAAAAAAGCAGGCATGGTAATGCTTGGCAAGACAAATATGGATGAATTTGCCATGGGATCATCCAATGAAAATTCCGCTTTTTGCACGTGTAAGAATCCATGGGATATCGAACGTATCCCGGGTGGTTCAAGCGGAGGCTCTGCCGCTGCTGTAGCAGCAGAGCTTGCACCTGTATCTTTTGGAAGCGATACAGGGGGATCTATAAGACAACCGGCATCACATTGCGGTGTAATAGGCATGAAACCGACTTATGGCCGGGTTTCACGTTACGGCCTTATTGCCTTTGCTTCAAGCCTTGACCAGATAGGCCCTTTTGCAAAATCTATTAAAGATATTGCCGAACTTCTTAATATTATCTCAGGCCATGACCAATGTGATTCCACCTCAGTACAGATTGAAATTCCTGATTATACAAAAGCTCTTAATAAAGGAATAAAGGGTATTAAAATAGGTGTCCCGCATCAATATTTTACAGAAGGCATTGACCCTGATGTTGAAAAGGCCATTAAAAAGACGCTTATAACTGCCGAAGGACTCGGGGCAGAAATTATTGATATTGATTTGCCATACACTGAATATTCAGTAGCAGTTTATTATATAATAGCCCCGGCTGAGGCAAGTTCAAATCTGGCGCGGTATGATGGTGTAAAGTATGGCTATCGCTTTAAAGAAACTTCACAACTGTTGGATATGTATAAGAAAACAAGATTAAACGGTTTTGGCTCTGAGGTAAAACGGCGAATACTTATCGGCACATTTGCACTGTCAGCAGGTTATTATGATGCCTATTTTAAAAAGGCATCACAAATAAGGACCCTGATTATCAATGATTTTAAAAATGCCTTTAAAAATGTTGATGTTATAATGACGCCTGTGGCGCCGACTGCTGCTTTTAAATTCGGGTTTGCTAAAGATCCTTTAAAAATGTATCTTTCTGATATTTTTACACTACCGGCAAGCCTTGCAGGCATCCCTGGCATGTCATTACCGTGTGGATTTGACAGTAATAACATGCCGATTGGTTTACAGATACTCGGGTCATATTTTAATGAAGAAACTATTTTAACCGTGGCAAATGCCCTTGAAAAAACAATTAAATTAAATTATAAAAAACCGTCAAAATAATAAACGGTAAAATAATAATAAAAAATTATTTTTTAATATATTGGAGGCTTTTCAATGAAAAATTTTACAAAAAAAACAGTTTTTTGTCTAATTATGGCAACCTTTTTTATTATTGCCGCGTGTACTAAAATTCCTGAAAAAATAGGATTAAAACTTGATTTAAAAAAAGGCGAGACCTATACCCTTAGAACAATCACTAAATCAAAACTTACATTGCAAATACAAGGTGAGCCTCAAATCATATCCCAGAATTCTGAAATTGATTTTAAATTTAAGGTTAAAAAAATTGAACCTGATGGAAATGCTTATGTTCTGGTCCGTTTTAATAAATTTATATTTAATCAACAGGGTAATACAAAGACGATTGAATATAATTCAGCAAAAAAAACAGAGGACTTACAGATTGAAACACTCGGTTTTACTGCCTTGGCAGGAAAAACATTTAAAATAAGTTTATCTCCTGTTGGCGAGGTTAAAATTATAAAAGGTGTTTATGATATTATTAACGATACAATGGAACAAATTAATATTCAGGAAGAATCTTTAAAGGAAAATATAAAAAATAACCTTATAAGCCAGTATGGCAATGAAGCGCTTAAAGAAATGTTAGAAAATATTCTACGATTTCGCCCGGATGTTTTAGTTGCTGTCGAGGAATCTTGGAACAAAAAAACAATAATATTAAGAGGAACCTCTATGGAGATTGATTCCAGGTTTACTTTAAAAGAAAATACTACGGAAGTTGCAACAATCGCCGTTGCTTCCACAATTAAATCTATTGATAAAAAAGAATTCAAACAAAATAATGAAAGCATGAATTATTCTTTTTCAGGTGAACAAACCGGTGAAATACAAATTGATAAAAATACAGGCTGGATAATTTTATCCACCATAAACCGGAATTATACAGGCTATCTTATTGTTAAAAATATGGAGAGACAAGAGGAAACAGAAACATTAGCCCATACAGACGATGAGGAGATAGAAGAGGAAACAGAAATAGATGATCAAATGGAAGATGCCCCGGCTGAACCGTTAAAAACTATAAAAATGCCTATATCTGTAGAAAGCGTCACCATTGTTAAACCAATTGATAATTAAAAATAATATACTTTATACCCTGTTGCCATGTCAACAGGGTATAAAAAAATCAGCTATTTCAAAAATACAAATAATATTCCTTATTGAAATTTGTAATTTCAGACACAAAACTGCCATTAAAATATTGCCTTAAGAAAATCTTCTGAGCAAAATTCCCTTAAATCATTCATATGTTCACCAATACCTATATAACGGACAGGTATTTTCAGTTCATTTGAAAT
>DAOWOC010000245.1 GCA_030642225.1 Deltaproteobacteria bacterium | reverse complement strand
TTTTATAGCCCTTGAATCGTTCGTTGGATAATATTATCCTGTGTTTTTCTACTGATATCAATAAAATGGGCGCTGTAACCTGCAACCCTGACTATAACCTCCTGATATTTTTCAGGGTCCTTTTGAGCTGCGGTAAGTGTGGCATCATCAACCATATTGAACTGAACATGGTCCATCCCGAGTTCGGCCCATGTTTTCATATATGCCTTCCATAGTTGGTATCCTTTCTCTCCAGACAATTGCGTTGGTGAAAGTCTCTGGTTAAGCAGAAATGCACGGCCATCAGTTATATGATCAATCTTTCCACAGGATTTGAGAACCGCTGTAGGCCCTTTTTTATCAAGACCAGGTCCTGGAGAAATTCCGCCGTCATAAAGGGCATCCCCTAATCTTCTGCCGCTTGGCAGTGCTCCGACAACATTGGCGTAATGGATATTACCACTTACGTTTTCAGGCAGAAGAGGCCAGTTATTTCCGCAGGGACATTTTACCTGCTGTGAAAATTCAGCAATATCCCGAAGGCAACGAACCATGATATTGTCAACATAATCATCGTCATTACCCCATTTAGGAGCTTTTTTGACGAAATCAATCCTCATCTCTTCCTTGCCTTCCCAGTTATTTTCAAGGGCGTCAACGAGTTCTTCCATGGTGTATTTCTTTTCATCAAAAACCAATTTTTTAACTGCTGCCAGACTATCTGCATTTTCAACCCAGGTGAAGCATGTTATCCAGGCATTCCCTCTGCTTATTGAAGGATCGCATACATCCAGCCCGCTTTCGATTGACCTGTCGGAAATGGCTGACAGATAAGGCCTTGGCGTTTCTCTTGTGCCTATTGTTCTGCCTACATTAACAGCCCTTACAAGTAATCCGAATATGGCCTTCATGTGTTTGATCCATACGGCATACAGTTCCTCAAAGGTTTTAAATGTGCGTGGGTCAACAGTTTTAGGACCCATTTGCATATTAACAACTTTGTCATATCCCTGAGTAAATACATACTCAATTATTTTAGCGCTGTTTGCAGTGGCACTTGCCATACGCATTGGCTGGAACCCGAATTTTGTAGTTGGACAAGGTGACATGCATGCCTGATGTACCCATGTTCTTGCTTCCTTTATCGGATGTCCGTGCCAGTGCATGGCATTGGCTATAAGGATTGGATCATTTCGCATGGATGGATATCCCAGCCCCTGACGAATACATTCAAATACCTCCCGCATAACCTCGTCTTTAACCTTTGGATGCCATCTGAATGCAAAGGTCGGATTTGCAACCCTTACAATCCTTGCTGCCTGCAAAAGAGCTATTGTAAGGTCATTGCATGCGTCTTCTCCATTAGTTTTAACGCCGCCCAGTGTCCAGACCCATGTGCCGTCTATTCCCTGAAGTCCTTCTCTTGCCCATTTAAGCTTGTACTGGCCAACCTCGGCAGCCCTGATCAGAAATTCACTTAGCAGATCAAGCGCCTCTTCTTTTGTTAAGGTTTTGTTAATATTAACATCATTATCATAATATTGTCCGTGATAGTAGTCTGGCCGGCATGGCCATGCGCCCTCTACAGCCTCATGTCTGCTGAATAACTGGATGAAAATATCATACTGTAAAGATTCCTGCAGGTTTCTTGGAGTTTTAGCCGGAACCCTTTCACATGTTTCTGCAATCGTCAGGAGTTCTTCTTTGCGTTTTGGATCTGTCTCAAAATTTTCAGCTATGATCCTGGCAAGTCTTGCATATCTTTTGCCATGGCGGAGACATGCTTCAAGGCTAATCTGCATAGCTTCCCATTGTGTGAGCTTTGGATATAAAGGCAGCATTTTATTTGTGGGAGGCACTTCTTCGTTGTGGAGGAGTTCGTCTGTTTCATCTATTCTACGGTTCAGTTCTTCATTGATATCCTCAAATGCCCGTTTACCGGTCATTAGATATTCATAATCCTTGCCTGAATATCCGCCTTTTGTGGCAGGAGCCCCCCATCCTATTGCGCCTGACATGATTTTCATCATATCTTCAAGATCAAATCCTGTTATAAGCCTGTCCATATCTGTCTGGCCATTCCAATAATCAATAAGATCACCCATGACTTTTCTGTTTTCTTCGTCAGGTTCCGGACAGACTGTCGGATCATTAAAAACTTCTTCATTAAGCAGCTGTGCAAGGCTTACATCCCATGACATTGTATGGGGCAGACTGCCTGTATAGCCAACTAATTGTGCATTGTCAGTAATGAAAATGGTTTTTTTGTCCAGCGTATAAGCCTGGGCCTTGGCTGTTCTTATAACAAGTGGTTCAGGAAAAAGAGCACTTTCCTTCCATGCCTCTGTGTAGAGTATTGACCTTTCAAGGTCAACCTTAACGCCGGGATTATACTGCCCCCCGATAGCTCCCTTTTTCCAGATTGCTTTTCTTAGATAATCTATACGTTTTGATCTTGTTTGTTCAGCGACCCACCACCATTCATTTTTTTCCTTTGATTCTTCAATCGTTTGGTTAGTTGCAGTGCTTGCTGTTGACATGTTGTCCTCCTTATAATAATCTTTAAAAATAATTAAAATCTAACATGTTTTATTTTGATGATAATAATTTTAAATGAGGTGGCGTGTTAATCAATCGCCTGTGAATACTGATTCGTTTATTTATATAATTATTTATTAATTTTTTTAGAGTTTCTGATCGGTTAAGTATACTTTTTACCTTATTATAACAAAATATAACAATATAACAAAAAATGTGCCATTTCATTTTTTTGTTATAAAATGATAATAATTCTAATATTTACAGTATGTTATAAAGATACTCGTATAATTATTTTTTGAAAAAAATTTATTGTTTTATAGAACCAAATCAGCCAATAAAATAATTTAAATATGTAATATGTTGAAATTATTTTATTAATTTAAATTAGGACAATTTGTTATCATCGGACATTATGGCCTGAAAATTTCAATTATTAACTCGTATTATTGTTAAATAGTTAATTAAGCATATAGACATAAATAACTATAATAATTTTTC
>DAOWOC010000186.1 GCA_030642225.1 Deltaproteobacteria bacterium | reverse complement strand
CAAGGTTTGACTGGTCGCTTTTCCATCCAATCAAACTTTTTAAAAGGCTTCTTTCTGAAAGTACAACCCCTTATGAATTGGGTTTATCGGCAGCTCTTGGTATTTTTCTTGGTGCACTGCCTTTAATCGCCTGCCATACAGTTGTTATCATTTATATTGCAACTAAATGGCATTTGAATAAGGTGGTTGCAGTTGATGTATCAACACTTTGTGCGCCACCTTTTGTCCCTGTCGCAGCAATTGAATTGGGACATTTTATGAGAAAGGGTGAATTTATCTGGGGTGTCGCACCGTTTGATATGGTAAAAGAAATACATGTTTACATACTTGACTGGTTTTTAGGGTCCCTTATAATCGGCCCGTTGCTCGGTATTATAGTTGGTGGAGGGCTTGCATGGTTCAGGATGCGCAGACTGACATCGGCTTCACTGGAGAGCAGAATTGATTAAAACCAAATCTAAAATTGTAAATCGTCTTGAAGGATTGGGTCTGTTCTTTTTTTACCTTACAATCAAAATTGCCGGTCAACGTGGCGCTTATCTTATGCTTTATCCTGTTATTTTTTGTTATGCATTTTTTAATATTGGTATGAAAAAATTAACAGATCCATATTATGAACTTATATTTGGTAAGTTGACAAAACAAGAATCTTTTTTGCACCGGTTTAATCATTTTATGAATTTTGGCAGGCTCATGGTTGACAGAGGGCTGATAGGACTAAGGCCGGACATAAAATTCAACTACACTACCAAAGGTAAAAAGGGTTTTTTAGATGCGCTTGAAAAAGGGTGCGGTGTAATTCTGCTGACAGCCCATGTAGGCTCATGGCAGGTTGTTCTTTCAGCAATAAATCAGCCAGGCAGGACAGTCAGTTCTTTAATGTTTCGTGATGACGGCCTTGCAACCAAACATTTTTTTGAGTTGGCCGGGGTTGAACCTCCTTTTAATATTATTGATGTTGATAATTATCTCGGCGGTTCGATTGAAACTATTAACAGCCTTTTAAATGGTGATATTGTAATGATCATGGGTGACAGGCATTTTAAGGGTCCATATATTAATATCTCATTTCTTGGGAAAAATGCAAAAATACCCGCGTCACCGTTTATACTTGCCGGAAGTGCTGGTTGTGCTGTTGTGCCGTTACTTACAGCAAAATCAGGGAAAAATTCAAATGAGGTTTTAATTGGTAACCCTGTTTGGCCAACACGTCGTCCGGATGCAGCTCAGCTTGAAAAATTGGTCGGGCCTTTTGTTAAAATGATTGAGGAATATGTTTATAAATACCCTTATCAATGGTATAATTTTTATAATTTTTGGAATGAATAATATGTTTATAAATACCCTTATCGGAGTGAATAAATGGAGGAATTAAAACAGCAACTCAAAGAGTTTATTATTAACGAACTTTTTTTAGAAGATATAACCCCTGAAGAGATTGAAAATGACGCACCTCTTTTTGGAGAGGGGCTTGGGCTTGATTCTCTGGATGCTGTGGAGCTTGTTGTGCTCCTCAGAAAACAATATAAGATTGATATCAAAAATATGGATGAAGGTAAGATAGCCTTTCGTTCTATAGATACTCTTGCAAACTATATTCAGCAGAATGGAAATGGCTGATAATAATATCAGGGTTGTTATTACAGGTATGGGGCTTGTATGCGGCCAGGGTTTATCTGTGACAGATTCATGGGAAACCATATTTTCCAATCCTGTAATGCCTCATAAAATAAGTCTATTTAAAACTATATGGCATGATCTTCCTGTTTTTCATGTTGATAAAGATATTATAAAACTTTTTCCATATCTTGGTGATATTAAAGACCCTGCTTTTTATAATCGAACAAGTATACTGGCATTGGAAGCAGCTCGTCAGGCTGTTGAAGATGCCAGCCTTAAAGCGGCAAGCCTTGACAGAGGTGCTGTTGTTGCTGGAACAACTGTTGGGAATATGTTTAATCCTATGGGATATTATTCTCAATATCATTCAAAAGAGCGTCTTGACAGTAAACCTGTAAAACGTTACTTTGCGAATGATATCGCCACATTATTATCAGGTCGTTTTAATATTAAAGGGCCTGCCATGGTTATCACAAACGCCTGTTCGGCATCAACGGACAGCATTGGTATCGGAGCGCAGCTTATTCAGTCGGGGAGCGCTGATTTTGCCCTGTGCGGCGGTAGTGATGAGCTTTCACCTTTTTCAGTCTCAGGATTTGCATCACTTCATCTTCTTGCCCCCAATCCCTGCATGCCATTTGATAAAAACAGAAACGGATTAAACCTGGGCGAAGGCGCTGGTTTTTTGATCCTGGAAAATGAAAAACACGCTTGTTTGAGAAATGCAAGGATATATGGCCGGGTTCTTGGTTATGGTAATTCAGCGGACGCATACCATCCGACTGCCCCTCATCCTGATGCCAGGGGGCTTTCTCTTGCAGTTAAGCAGGCCTTGGACTTAAGCGGGATTGATAAGAACAGCATAGGGCTGGTCAATATTCATGGTACCGGAACAACTGCCAATGACAAGGTGGAGGGTGGCTTTTTAAAGAAATATTTTTCTAATAAAAAGGTTGTTTTTAATGGAACCAAGGGATACACAGGCCATACCCTTGGCGCTGCCGGCGCGATAGAAGCAATTTTAAGCATTAAAGCCCTTGGAGCCGGTTGTGTGCCGCCTTCTGTGGGATTTGAACAAGTTGATCCCGGGATAGGGGTTGCATTAAATAAGGGGAAAGAAACGCTTGATACTGATATTGCTTTATCCATTAATCTGGCATTTGGAGGCAACAACAGCGCTTTAATCCTTAAACGTGCAAAAGGTATTTATGCATGAAAGATTTAAGACTGAATCTTAAATCCATTGGGCTTGTTTCTCCCCTTGGCTGCACAAGTAAAGAGATACTGAAATCACTTAAAAGATGTCCTGCCCCAAATAAAGGACTTTATCTGTCACACGGGCATGAAATAAAGTGGCATTATATTGAGGCCAATGAGTATCTGAAACCACTAATAAAATCTTATAAAAAGGCAAGACGTGCAAATTATTTCACGAAACTTGCTATCGGTGCAGTCGCGTGCTGCATTAATGCAGCACAGACAATTGATGATTCACCCGGGGTTATCCTCTGCACTTCTTTTGGTTCGATGAATACGGCCTTTTCTCTTCTTGATAGCATTATCTATGAAGGGGAGGATTATGCATCTCCAATAGTATTTACCAACTCGCTGCCAAATTGTGCTGTGGGTACAGTAACGAGCCTGTTTGAATGGGCATCCCCGTCAATCTCCATAACTACTCATAACGCCCCTTTTTTCCAGGGTCTTATCCTTGCAGAAGAATGGCTGGCCAAAGGGATTGTCAAAGAAGTGATGTTTATTATGGTTGAAGAATATTGTCCTGTGCTTGCCCCTGGCATGGCGGATATATATCCCCGCCTTTTTTTAACCGAAGGGGCGGTGGCATGGCTTTTAACAAATAGTAATCATGGCGCTGAAATAAGGGTTGACGAAGATATCCTGGCCGGACAAAAAGAAAGTATTGATCTTGGGGCATATCTCGGTAACAGTCCCTTTGCAGATATTATGACCCTGAGTATTGCAGCCATGATCGGGGATGAGATTAATATTTTTTGTAAACCATTAGAAGATAAAAGTTTTACTGTTTATAAAGATAAAAAAAATTCATCCGGTTTACTGCACATGTTTGAATCTGTAAATGATTATCATCTCACACTTTTAAAATCGGAAATATGTGAT
>DAOWOC010000267.1 GCA_030642225.1 Deltaproteobacteria bacterium | reverse complement strand
TTGTTTTGGGGGCAGGTATGAAGTCAAAAAAATGGCAAATTTAAAATAAAAATAGTTAAAATTGACGCATAGTTAAATAATAATGACTTTTCATGAAATTATCAAAATTATGTTTTAATAAAAAATATTTTTATCCATCTAAAATTTCCCTTAGGATAGAAAATCTGGAAACCCTTGCAGTGTGATTAAAGGCAATACATTGATTCGGGTTGGCTCTACATAATAAATTTGATTTTGCATCCCACATCTCTTTAATAGAGATATTCTGAAAACTTCCGTCAGGCTGAAGCAGTTCATAGTCACCCGGCACATTAAAACCGTTTTTAACATCAACCTCAATACGCCACCCATCAGCAAAATTATCACACCCCTTTATCATACCAAGAAATCTTGCGGAGGCAATTGGTTTTGAATAATCAGTAAACTGGAGCCCGTCTTTTTCATCAAGATAAAATCCGGCTGTATATGGCCTGTGACTGACTTTTTGCAATTCATTCATCCAGCGGTGAATATCTTCCTTTACCAAAGTTCCCTTTTTAAATAATTCATCAATCACCTGTCTGTAAACAGAAACAACAGTCGCCACATAATGGACACTCTTCATTCTGCCTTCAATCTTCCACGCATGAACTCCTGCCTTAAAAAGGGATTCAATGTGTGGCAAAAGACAAAGATCTTTTGAATTAAAGATATGACTGCCATCATTATCCTCAATAACTGTAAAAGGTTCGCCTGGCCTTGTTTCCTCAATTAAAAAATATTTCCACCTGCACGGCTGGGCACAGTTCCCAAGATTGGCCGACCTGCCCGTCGCAAAGGAAGACAAAAAACACCTTCCTGAATAAGCGGTACACATGGCACCATGTACAAAACATTCAATATCAAGACCACTTTTTTGAACAAGTTCTTTGATTTCACCAAGGCTGAGTTCCCTTGCCGCATTAATACGGGAGATATTATTTTTTTTCCAGAATCTCGCATGCATCCAGTTTGTACAATTTGCCTGCGTTGAAAGATGAATTGGGATATCAGGAGCAAATTCATTGCACAATAAAATAATAGCCGGATCACTGGCGATTATTGCATCAGGCTGCAATTCATTTAAATATTTTATATATTTTTCAGCTTGATTTATATGACGATTACGTGCAAAGACATTGACAGTTATAAAAACTTTAGTATTATTATCATGAGCGAATTTAATACCATCATATAATTCATGGAGGGTAAAATTATCGGCATTATTCCTTAAATTTAAATATGGTCCGCCAATATATACAGCATCTGCTCCATATTGGACTGCAATTTGCATCTTCTCCAAATTACCGGCAGGTGCCAAAAGTTCTGGTTTTTTATTCATAATATAAATACTGTAATTATTTTTTTCATTTGTTAAGATTAATAAAACTATAAAAATGGCTTTTTATAAAGACATTAGGATTTTTTAAAATATTTTTTAATAAGTTACAAGGAGATATCCCATGAAATCAAAAAATAACATGAAATTTTTCATGATTTTTTTGTTGGCCTTAATAGCTTTTTTTTCATTATCTTATGCATCTGATGACATCCGGCAAGAAGCTGCAAACAATGATGAAGAGACCGAAGTAATAACATATATTGTAAAACAGGGTGATACCCTGTGGGATATTTCAGAAGCACACTATCTCACACCATGGGTATGGCCTAAAACCTGGAGTAATAATGACTATATCCGCAACCCGCATCTGATTTATCCCGGCCAGGAAATATATATATATACTATTTCATCCTCATCAAAAATAAAGGCAGAATCAATTTCAATACAGTATTTTACCGGAACTCCCATAGACATGGTCGCACTTGATGATTATCCTCCGGTGCTAGATGTTCCAATGGCTGATAACATAGGGTTTATTTCGGACAAGAATGAAAAAGGGGTTGGCAAACTTTTGGTTAATCATAGAGAAACAGTTGCTATTACAACTCATGATCTTGTTTTTGTCCGGCTTGATGATCTTCTGATGACCGCCCCCGGAGATAAATTTACCCTCTTTCGTAAAGACAGATATATAAAACATCCGGTTACAGGCAAAGGGATCGGCTATCTTTATATTATTACCGGACATCTCACAATAACAAAGGTAAGAAGAAACTTAGCCGAGGGCATAATTGATAAAGTTGCTGATACTATAATGGCAGAGGATATGTTAATACCATATGAAGCCAAACCCAAACAACTTACCTTAAATATTGTCCAGCATGAGGTTAAGGGTTTTATCCTGACAGGGATGAGAGATATTATTGCAATGGGGACGCATGAAATTGTTTATCTTGATAAAGGGACAGAGGATGGCCTTAGCCCCGGTGATTTAATCAATGTAATCAAATTTGACAGGGTACCGCTCAAACATCATAGCTATGCCAATATCCCTGCAGAACTTAAAGGTAAACTGGTGATATATCAGACTAAAAAACATACTTGCGCAGCTGGTATTATTGAAACAACCTATGATATGAATCGTGGAGATGAGGTTACTACTAAACCTTTATAAATCCAAAATACAATACCATACACCTATTAAATAAATCTTGATCGGAATTTTTTGTATCTATGGATCATGGTTATGATTATGAAAATATAAAGAAGAGCTTAAGCCTGCTTCTGATTAAAGGCATGACCGAAAAGACTTATTCTATCCTTTTAAATGATTTTAAAACCCCGGCCGGCGTTTTCAACGCTATAGAAAATGATATTATCCCTAAACACCATATTAAAAAGCACCTTTTGAATGCATTAAAAAAAAAGGATTATTATCAAC
>DAOWOC010000166.1 GCA_030642225.1 Deltaproteobacteria bacterium | reverse complement strand
ATGCTTATTAAGATTTTTAATATTTAATTGTAGAACAGAAATATCTGATTTTTTTATTCTTTTAATAAATCTCTTCAACAGATCATTCTCATCAACTTCATTAGACCTGTAGGCCAGCACAATATAAAGGTATTTATAATTATTCGTATTATCAAGGAGGATATAGTCTAAAAGTTCAAAAGAGGCCTTATCTCCCCATTGTAAATCATCAATAAAAAATGTTATGGGGTGGTTGTGACCGGCAAGACAGGACAGCAACCTATAAACAGTCATTTTAAAACGATTTTTTGCTTCTATCGGCGGCATGGTAGGAATGTCGGGCACATGACCGACAATAGACTTTAATTCAGGGACAAGGTCGGTTATCAGACCGACATTTGTTCCCAGGGCCTTATTAATTGTTTTTTTCCAGTATTCCATTTTGTCATTATCTTCGGTTAAAATTTTGCTGATTAAATTTTTCAAGGCCTGTACAAATGCGCCATAAGAAAAATTATTACGAAACTGTTCAAATTTTCCAAAGGTAAAATAACCATGTACTGATGCAACAGGCAGCCTGAGCTCTTTGGCAAGGCTGGTTTTGCCTGTCCCCGACTCTCCTGAAATTATAGCGCCTCTGAAATAACCAAGGCATGATTTAGCATGTTCTGTAATAAGCTGCTGGATTTCATTTTCCCTTCCAAAAAGAGTTACAGGCCTTTTGAAACAGATTGTATGATCCTCGCTTCTCAGGGTAAATTTTGTGATATTATCTGAATTAAGGTATTTAGTTTGACAGTATTTAAGATCAAAAAGCAACCCTTGCGCTGTTTGATAGCGTTTATCCGGCTCCTTTTCTATAAGTTTGTCTACAATATCAGACAGGATATCAGGGATATCCTGATTTATTTTATTAAGCGGTTCCAGTTCCTCGGCAATGATAGAATGAATAATCTCAAATGGATCATCTGATAAAAAAGGTAAAGAACCACTTAGAATTTCATAAAAAATTATCCCGAGAGAATATAAATCCGTGGAATTATTAAATTGCCTTTCAATCTGTCCAGTCTGTTCAGGGGATAAATATCTTAAAGTATTGCGCTTGAAATTATCATCCAATACATAAAAATCAATTTTATCCAAGTCAAAAATCCTTATGTAATCAATCAAGCGGATATCCGATGTGTCTAAATTAATAAGGATATTATTTGGTTTTATTCCACCGTGTATAATACCTGCTTTATGAGACATATCTAATATGGATATTATGGATAATGCGATCTCAAAAAAATCATGTAAAGGAATATCATGTTTTTTCCTCATCCATTCACCAAGGTTTATGCCGTCAAAATATTCCTGTACAAGGAAAGGAGTTCCTGTCTTACTGCATGATAATGGATGTATCGCCCCCTTGATATCTAAACTGTTTAAAAAATTAATATTATCTTGCAGATAAAGATGAAAATCCTCGGAATAATCCCTGCGTTTTATCAGTTTTAATGACAAAATCCTGTTTATATCTTTAATTGGACAAACCCTGAAAACTTCAGCATAAAGACTCTGCCCCATACTGTTCAGTATCCTGTAGCTTGATATTGTGGCAGCTTCTTTCATTAACATGTACCTTTTTTATAATGATTAATGATTTTTTTACTAATGAGCTATTATTAATTATTAAAATCATTAGAGAAATTATATGAAATGAAAACAGATAATCTAATCGGGATATATGATATGTAAAAATCAGATATTTATTGCGCTCATTAATTTAATATTAATTTTTATTATAACATTATTATTTTAATTCAGCAAAATATTGGCCTCTATCCATAATTATGCCTGTATAAAGCCATTAATAATAACTTTAAATAAATTTTTTATTCATTGAGTATAGGATTATTTTACATTGAGACAACAGATAAATCAAGGTAACCACTTGACAAATGTGATATTTTAATTTAAATTTTAATAATTACGTATATTTAATAATAGGCCAACAGATGAAACAATGTAAACATAAAAATAATATAAATGTTCCCTGTAAAATGTCCTCACAAGATGGACACGGGAGATGCCATAAAAGAAAATCATTAAATTGTATTAAGGCAGGAAAAAATGTAACCATCCGATCTCTTGCATGTCAATGTCCATGCAAAAACAGACTCCTTGCAATGGGCTTTTTGCCTGGGACTAAAATCAAGGTAATAAACTGTAATAAAAATGGCCCGATGATAGTTGAGGTTAAAAACAATACTGTAACACTTGGCGATAGCATGGCGCAAAATATTGAGGTAGCATAAACAGGTGATGCAGGCGTTACAAAGGTCTGTTATTAACAATTAACCGTATTCCTTAGTTATTCATTAATTTATACAATTTATTTTTCATCAAAACCTTTCTGAGCAAATGATAAACAGAGTTGGTTGTTATACTTAAATTAGCCCTGTGATTAGCCATTAAAGAATCCAGACCGCTGTTTAAAACAACCCATGGATCATGTGCGTCAGCCACTGAAAGTTGTTTAATAATCTTTTGTATAATTTTATCGGAATCGATCATTTCAAGTTGAGCAGTCATATCCTTTTGCAAAGATTCAAACATAACGATAAGACCATAAATTACTCCCTTGGTAAAATAGTAATAATTATCTGCCTTTATAAAGGATACCTTCGTACCATCCGGCTCCGTAACCTTTATCAGATTATTATTACAGGTAAGTAAAAGATATTGATATGACTCCAGAAGATGCAGTATTGATTCTGAATTTGCATAAAAACGGCACTCACCTTTTGAAAGACATTTTATAAAATTTTCAAGACGATCAAGAGCATCCTGGTATTTAACCTCTGCAGTAGGCAGCCACAAGGCGTTTGGATCTGTCATAAACAGCTTGTAAGCTGTTTTTAAATCATCATTGTATCCATCAGCATCCTCAAACCTTGTGAAATTCTCAACTGCTGCCTTACTTGTTATTCTTACAACTTCAAGTACTCCAAGCTGAAAGTTATTTACATTATCAGTAAATTTAAGTTTACCACATATAATATCATTTGGACGCCATCCCCAAAAACGTTGTTTTAATTCATATGACATAAGATTATAAATGCCGGTTATAAAATAATCACCTGGTTTTTGTAAGACTGGAAGGTTCTTTGGACCATGGGATATCACTGCGGTATCCTTATTTTTTAATGCTTTCTTTTCAGAAGGAGTTGATGATAAAAAGGCCTGTTCTTGCTTTATATCAGGGGATAAACCGTGAGATCGAATATTGCGGCCCACAAAATACCAAAGGGTCAGAGAAATACCTACTGATAAAACAACCACTATTATCAATATCTTGTATGAGCTAAAAAAACTCTTCATGAGCACCTCAAATGGCCCATAAACGGTCAGGTTTTATTCTCTGTCCAGGGGGCCGTATTATTCGGTTGATAAAAGGCACAACTTGTATCTGATTCCCATACGCCAACATGTGTAACCTTGATCCTGTTGTCATTCAACTTTTTTTTCATATGTTCATAGATATAGTAAGCAATATTTTCTGATGTTGGATTCTTTTCTTTAAAAGGTGAGAGATCATTTAAGCATTTATGATCAATCTGATCCATAATCTCGTTTGCAAGTGATTTAATTATACTAAAATCAATAACCAATCCTGTTTCATCAAGTTCCAGAGCAGCCACCCAAATTTCTACACGCCAGTTATGTCCATGCAGGGATTCACATTTACCCTTAAAATTTCTCAAATAATGTGCTGATGAAAAACCTGTTAAAACCTTTAATTCGTACATATAAAAACTCCTGATTTTAAGACTATTGGAATAAGAAAAAGAAGATGGATTTAATATATAACACATTAGATTAAAATATATGATAATAATAAATTAATAGTTTTACATACAGTTCAGAATTATATTGACATGTTCTACTAATTTTAGATAGAAAACAACATAATTATATGGCGATGTAGCTCAGCTGGTTAGAGCATACGGCTCATATCCGTAGTGTCCGGGGTTCAAGTCCCTGCATCGCCACCAAAAATCTCATTTTATAATCTCTCCGCTGTTTACAATTATGATCATGCCATCTTTATCT